>JAADIC010000015.1 GCA_013151535.1 Alphaproteobacteria bacterium
CCAGAGACCGTTTGATCCTGGATTATGCCGACCAGGGCCATGTGCAGGCCATTGCCTGTTAGGATCATCAAAATGACAAAAACCCTAAAATGCATCTCACCCATCGACGGTACGGTCTTTGCTGAACGTCCGGTTTTAAGCGGCGAGGCGGCCACCGCCGTCGTCACCCGCGCCAAGGTCGCCCAAAAAGTCTGGGCGGCGCGGCCTCTGGCCGAGCGCATCGCGCTGGTGCGCGCCGGGGTGGCGGCGATTGGTGCGCAGACCGATGAAATCGTGCCGGAGCTGGCCCATATGATGGGCCGCCCGGTGCGTTATGGCGGTGAATTTGGCGGCTTTAACGAGCGCGCAAGCCACATGGCGGATATTGCCGAGGCGACGCTGGCCCCGATCATCGTCGAAGAAAGCGACAGTTTCGAGCGCCGGATTGAACGCGAACCACACGGCGTGGTGCTGGTGATTGCGCCGTGGAATTACCCTTACATGACGGCGATTAACACGGTCGCACCGGCGCTGATTGCCGGCAACGCGGTGGTGCTGAAACATTCGACCCAGACCCTGCTGGTGGGCGAGCGCATGGTGGCGGCTTTTGTGGCGGCTGGCATCCCAGCCGATGTGTTCCAGAACGTGTTTCTGGATCACGACACCACATCCGCCCTGATCGCAGCAAAATCTTTTGGCTTTGTCAATTTCACCGGCTCGGTCGGCGGTGGCCGCGCGATGGAAATCGCCGCCGCTGGAACCTTTACAGGTGTCGGGCTGGAGCTGGGCGGCAAGGACCCCGGCTATGTCATGGAGGATGCTGATCTCGATGCGGCGGTTGATACACTGATTGACGGCGCCATGTTCAATTCCGGTCAATGCTGCTGCGGGATCGAGCGGATTTATGTGCATGACAGCCTGTTTGACGCCTTCGTTGAAAAAGCGGTGGCGATTGTCAGCGCTTACAAATTGGGCAATCCGCTGGACAGCGAGACCACGCTGGGCCCCATGGCCAACGTGCGATTTGCCAATGAGGTGCGTGCGCAGATTGACGAGGCTGTGGCGATGGGGGCGAAAACTCATATCGAAACCTTCGCGGAGGATGACGGTGGCGCGTATCTGTCGCCGCAAATCCTGACCGACGTGACCCACCAAATGCGGGTGATGCGCGATGAAAGTTTCGGCCCGGTGGTTGGCATTATGAAAGTCAGCAGCGACGCGGAAGCCATCGCGCTGATGAATGACAGCGAGTTCGGGCTGACCGCCTCGCTTTGGACGCAAGATGCAAAACGCGCGGCCCATATCGGGCGGCAAATCGAAACCGGCACGGTGTTCATGAACCGCGCCGATTACCTTGACCCGGGCCTTTGCTGGACCGGCTGCAAAAACACCGGTCGGGGTGGCGCACTCTCTGTCATCGGCTATCACAACCTGACACGGCCAAAATCCTACCACCTGAAGAAAGTCACCACATGAAGCTCATCGGCAACTGGTCTTACCCCACCACAATCAAATTCGGTGCCACGCGTATTCAGGAAATCAGTGAGGCCTGCAAACAGGCGGGCATCACGCGCCCGCTGCTGGTCACCGACCGTGGTCTTGCCAATCTGCCGATCACGGCGCAAACGCTTGCGCTGCTGGAGCGCCACAATCTGGGCCATGCGATTTTTGCCGAGGTCGACCCGAACCCGAACGAGAAAAACCTTGAGGCTGGTGTGGCCGCGTTCAAGGCGGGCAACCATGATGGGGTGATCGCTTTTGGCGGTGGCTCGGGGCTTGATCTGGGCAAGATGGTGGCCTTCATGGCGGGGCAAAGCCGCCCGGTTTGGGATTACGAGGACGTGGATGATTGGTGGACGCGGGCTGACAGTGACGCGATTGCGCCGATTGTGGCGGTGCCGACCACGGCGGGCACCGGCTCCGAAGTGGGGCGGGCCAGCGTTATTACCAACTCCGAAACTCATGCACGTCAAAAAGATTATTTTCCACCCCAAAGTGCTGCCAAGTGTGGTGATTTGTGACCCCGAACTGACGGTTGGCATGCCAAAGATCATCACCATCGGCACCGGCATGGACGCGTTTGCCCATTGTCTTGAGGCGTTTTCTTCGCCGCATTATCACCCGATGTCACAGGGCATCGCGCTGGAAGGCATGCGGCTGGTCAAGGAATATCTACCGCGCGCGGTGGCTGATCCGGGTGATCTTGAGGCGCGCGCCCATATGATGTCCGCCGCCATGATGGGGGCGACCGGGTTTCAAAAGGGGCTGGGGGCGATCCATGCGCTCAGCCATCCGATCGGCGCGGTTTACAACACCCATCACGGCATGACCAACGCGGTGGTGATGCCCGCCTGTCTTGAGCTGAACCGCCCGGCGATTGAGGGTGTGATCGGTGAGGCGGCCGAATACCTTGGCATCAAGGGCGGCTTTGACGGGTTTTTTGACTATGTGCTGAAGCTGCGTTCTGATCTCAATGTACCGGACAAGTTGCGTGAAATGGGGGTTGGTGACAACCGCATTGCCGAGTTGACGGAAATGGCGCTGAATGACCCAAGCTGTGGCGGCAATCCGGTGGAATTGAACGCCGAGAATGTCGAGGCGTTGTTCAGGGCCTGTATTTAATTCCAGACGATCCGGCGTGAGGATGCGACCCTTGTTAGTAGGGCCGGGATTGGCTCCTCAACCGCCCCGGCATCACTGAATAGCAACCGTTTCAGGTCATCCGTGTCCCATTGCCGGTCACGGATGTCCTGCGGTGCCGCAGGACCGATCAATCTGGCCTTTTGCTTGGCATAAGCCCGAAGGCTGATGATGTTGCTTTTGGCCGTCATGACCGGTTTCCTCCACCCAGAGTTCCTGCTGATTGACGGTATATTGGAAACAATGGGCAAAATTTTACCGATATTGTGTTGATTTTAGGCCTTTATCAGGGCGCATTTTCGGCTTCGCGGCGCTCGCGCGCCAGCGTGGACAGGCCGAAATCATCCAGAATGGCGTAAATCGCGGGTAGCGAAAACAGCACGATGAAGCCAGCGGCGGTAAGGCCGAACACCAGGGAGGCCACCAGCGGGATCAGGATTTGCGCTTGCAGGCTGGTCTCGGTCAGGATCGGCAGCAATCCGGCGACCGTGGTGATCGAGGTCAGAAAAATCGCACGAAACCGCATGCGCGCAGCCGTTGCGGCGGCAGCGGCCACGGTTTTCGCTTCGCCATGCTCGCGCTTGATGAAATCGACCAGCAGGATCGAATTGTTCACCACAACCCCGGCCAAAGCCACAAAACCCAGCATGGACGGCATGGAAAAATCCAGCCCCATGGCCATATGGCCGAAGATCGAGCCGGATAGCGATAGGGGAATGATAAGCATGACGATAAGCGGTTCGATATAGGATCGAAACAGAAAGCTGAGCAGCAGGAACACGCCAACAAGACCGATTGCAAAGCCCTTGACCATGGATTTCTGGGTCTTTCCAGCCTCGGCATTCTGGCCTTCGACAGTCAGGGCAACGCCGGAATGGCGTTCCAGCAGGCCGGGGATGAAGCGGGTTTTGATGTCACCAACAATGGCGTTGGCATTGGCGACAGAGGTGTTGATTGTACCCTGAACCGTCACAGTGCGGATGCCGTTTTCGCGGTTGATCCGGCTGAAACCCTGCCCGATGGTCACGCTGGCCACCACCGAAAGCGGCACAAAGGAACCATCGGGGCGGGTGATGATGAAGTCATCGAACTGGTTGAAATCACCACGCGTGGCTTCGGAAAACCGCGCCGTCACCTCAAGCAACTGGCCCTTCACCTGCATCTCGCTGATCGAGGTGCCGAAATAGGCGGCGCGCAACTGATCGGCGATCATGGCGGCATTGATGCCCATTGGCCCAGCCGCATCCGAAAGCGCGATGCGCATTTCGCGCTTACCGGGGCGCAGATCATCCAGCACTGACGTGACGCCCTCATATTGCCAGATCCAGTCTTTCAGCTCGGTCGCGGCGGCCTTGAGTTCGTTCAGATCATCGCCCTTCAGGCGCAGATCAATGGCGATCCCGGCGGGGCCGATGGTGGCCTCGGCATATTTCAGCGAAATCACATCAGGCACCACACCAACCGCGTCGCGCCAACGTGCCATAATCCCGTCGGGGCGGATATTGCGGATGCTTGAGGGCAGCAGATCAACGCTGACAGTCACCACATGGGCGCCGGTTTCAAACGCGTCGCGGTTGACACCGTAAGACACGGTCACATGGCGGATCAAATCGACGCCGCCGGGCTGTTCCGGTGCAAGGTCGTCATTGACCTTCACCAGCCCGTTTTCCAGCCGCGCGACCACCTGTTGGGTGCGCGCAAGCGGCGTGCCTTGCGGCAGCAGAACCCGGGCCACGATGGTGTCACCGTCAAGTTCAGGGAAGGCGGTGAATTTCAGGTAACCACCGGCCAGCATGGCGACCGAGACCAGCAAAACCGCCAGAGAAACGCCAGCCGTGGCGTAGCGAAAGCGGATGGTGAAATCGACCATGGGGCCGATCATTTTGTCGCGGGTATAGGTCATGGCCTGATCGACACGCACGCGCAATCCGCCCTTGTTCGCAGGTCTCTCAAGCGTGTGCACAAGGTGATGCGGCAAGATCAAAAACGCCTCGATCAAGGAGACCATCAGCACGAACAGCATCACCACCGGCACCACGCGCAGAACCGCGCCAAGATCACCCTTGAGGAAGGCCAGCGAGCCGAAAATCATCGCCGTGGTCGCAAACGAGGCCAGCACGTTGGGAAAAACCTGGGTCGCCCCTTCAACCGCCGCCTCAAAGGCGCTGCGGCCTTTTTCGCGCAGGCGGGCGATGTTTTCGGCGATGACGATGGCGTCATCCATTAACAGGCCGATGACGATCAGCAGGCCAAGCGTGGTCATCAGATTGAGGGAATAGCCGACAAACCCCATCAGCGCGACGCCGCCCATGAACGACACCGGCAGGCCCATGGCGACCCAGAACGAGAAGCGAAAACCAAAGAACAGCCACAGCACCAGAAATACCAGCGCCAGCCCTTGCAGGCCGTTGACGATGACCAGCGACAGGCGATCACGCACCACCGAGGCCGCATCCGAGGTGATTTCCATGGTCACACCGGGCGGGGCTTGCTGGCGTTCAGCGGCAAGAAATGCGGTTAGGGTATCGACAATATCCAGCGCGTCCTCGGCCCGGGTTTTGCTGATATCCAGCACGGCGGCGGTCTTGCCGTCAAAGGTAATCAGATTATCGGTCAGGGCGAAACGCTCGGTAATCGTGGCGATATCGCCAAGCCGCACCTGCCCGCCATTGGCGCTTGAGCGCACGATCAAGGCCGCCAGTTCAGCCGCGTCACGTCGCTCTTCTACCACCCGGATCAGCAGGGTTTCAGCGCTGGTTTCAAGGCTGCCGGTGGGTTGATCGAGGCTTTCAGCCTGTACAATGCGCGCCACATCCGACACCGAAATTCCGAATTGCTGCAAGGCGGCGGGGTTGAGGCCGATGCGCAGCTCGCGGCTGGAAAAGCCTTTAATATCGACCTTGGGAATGCCGCCCCAGCGCAGCATCCGCAGGCGGATCTGTTCGGCGTAATCCTTCAGATCAAGGCGCGTTTCAGGGCCGGTAATGGCCACCGAGGCGACGAAATCGGTTTGCCCCAGAACCTTGATCTGGGCCGGTTCGGCCCGTCCCGGAAACTCGGTGATGGCTTCGATTTCCGATTTCACATCGGCGACAAAAGACTGGAAATCATCGCCTTCGCGCATTTTGACAACCGCGCGGGCCGAGCCTTCGCGGGATTCGCATGATTGCCTATCGATCCCCGTGACCGCATCCAGCGCGTTTTCGACAAGCTCGCAAATGGCGGTTTCCACGTCCTCGGGGCGCGCGCCGGGATAGGGGATAAGCACCTCGACCCTGTTCAGGCTGGCGCGCGGAAATGTTTCGCGCAACAAGCTCGGCCCGACAAACAGGCCAGCACCCAGAAACAGGATCATCAGCAGGTTGGCAATCGTCGGATGAGCGGTGAAAAACCGGATCATTTGGCCGCCCCTGATTTGGCCAGTTGCGCCATCAGGGCCACGTCTTTTGTGGTTTCAAGCAACATGCCGTCAATCACCGGGCTGACGGCGCTGACCACGACACGGTCACCCTGGCTCAAGCCGCTGGCGATCATTGTGATGTCGCCCTGGGCCAGCGATGTTGTGACCTCGGCAATCCTCAGGCGATTGTCGCTATCCACCAGCAAAACCCGCCCGTTCTGCACGGCGCTGCGCGGTAGTATCAGGCCGCTGATGGGCGGCGCTTGCAAATTCACCTCGACAAACATGCCCTTGGTCAGGGGCGGGCGGGTGCCGGGATTGGCGCTGGTATAGGCGTTGTCAACCCGCACGATCACCCCAAGGGTTCCGGTTTTCGGGTCAATCGTGTCGCTGATGCGATCAACACTGCCCTGCCAGACGATCTGTTCATTGCCGAGCCGCAGATGCACGCTGGCCCTGAGGCCAAGGTTGTGCAACACGTCATTCATGCTTGCGGGGTCCAGAATAGCGGTGGAATTCATCGGCAGGCTCAGCCGCAGCAAACGCCTGAGATCGGCCACAGAAACCTGTGCTTCAATCTCGGCTGCGTCCACGCCGTCAAACTGCGCGGCGGTGGTGCCTGTGCGCACGAATTGCCCGGTCTGAACCGTGACAGCCGCCACCCGCGCCGCAAATGGCAGGGTCAGTTCGGTGCGCGCAAGGTTCAACTTGGCGGTATCAAGGCTGGCCCGATAGACGGCGATCTGCTCGCTTTGCACCTCGCGCTGGGTCGGCAGCAGGGCCAGCGCGCTTTCGACGTTCTGCACCTTTTGACGCTGGGCCAGATGGGCGGCGCGGGCGTTGTCAAGCGTGGTTTGCGCCACCGCGCCACCTTTGAACAGCCGCGCAGCCCGTTCAAGATCACGCGCCTTGAGGTCAAGGGCCTCCCGCTCGATTTCCAGGGCGGCGGTCAGGTTGGCCCCGGATATTGTCAACTCCGACAGGCGGGCCTCGGCAGCGCGGATATTGGCCAGCGCCTGGGCAATCGCAAGGTTGAAATCCGTCGGTGACAGGCGCAGCAAAACCGTGCCTGCGGGCAGAATTGCGCCTTTTTGCAGGGCGGGGTTCACATAATCCGCCGTGCCACCAACCTGGGCAATCGCCGCGTAGGTGCGGGCCGGTTTGACAAGCCCGAAGCCCGAGATTTGGGGCGTGATTTCAAAAGGTTTCGCTGTGATAACACGCACAGCGATTGCCCGCTCGGCCAGTTCGGTTCTGGCCGGCGGGGCTTTGTTGATGACCGTATAGGCCAGAAAACCGACGCCGGATAATGTGAGCGGCAGGGTAATCAGCAGCAGTTTGAGGCCGGTACGCATCAGCGCTCTCCTTTTTCGGTGAAGCCAGACAGTAGAAGGTCAAGCAAGCGTTTGCCATTTGGCACGACGATATCGGGATTTCGAAACACCAGCATCCTAAGCGCCAGACTTTGGCCAATGCCGATAATCAGGGTGGCGACGTCAGCAGGATCGAGGTTCTGGCGCAATTCACCTGTGTCGATGGCTTCACGGGTGATTTCCGTCAAGGCCAGTCCTAAATTGCCCATGCTGGCCTGCATCTGTGTTTGCAGCCTGCTTTTTTCCGCATCCGGGTTGCGCATTGTCATGATGTCGGGCAGGGCGGGCACATCGCGTACCAGTTCAAGTTGCAGGCTGACAAGGTGGCGCAGGCGGTCAAGATTGGAGCCTTCCCGCGCCTTGGCCCTGACGATATTGTCAGCGACGCGGGCGCAGAGGCTGTCGCTGATCGCCCGCCAGATATCGGCCTTTTTCGGGAAATGTTTGTATAGGGCGGGCTGGCTGAGGCCAAGTTCGCGCGCGATCATGCCCGTTGTCACCTGATCGGGGCCGCGCCTGAACGACAGATCAAGAGCCGCGCGCATTATATCGGTCTTGCGGTCTTCGCCCGGTTTGCGGGTTCGGGGTTTGAGGGCAGGGTAGGGCATTGGCTGTTACCGGGCTTTTCAGAAGGTTATGTACTTATAACTTAACCGGGGAATGTCAAGCAACATCCGGTGACCGGAAAAGCTGTTTGCGGCGCATCAGGTGGATACTGACAGGATTTCCGCCAACACGGAAACCGCCAATGTGCGGGCATCGCGGGCCGAGGGCACAAGGCCGATCGGGCCTTTCAGGCGGGCGATCTGATCGGGGGTGACGCCAAGATTGGCAAGCTCGTCCAACCGGTTGTCGCGGGCGCGCTGGCTGCCCTGGGCCCCGATGTAAAACGCCGCGGTCCCAAGGGCGGCTTTCAGGATCGGCGGTTCCCATTCGTGGTCGTGAAAAAACAGCACCACGGCTGACCAGCGGTCGGGGCGATTACTGGCGGGAAAACGGGCCGATTTCATTTTGACGGTCGGGCTGCCACCGCTTTGGGCGCTGCTCAAGGTCTCGTCATCAGGCGACAGCAACAGATTGTCATAGCCGGCGGATTGAACAAGGGCGGCAAATGTGCTGGCCTCGGGGCCTTTGCCGAAGATGAAGAAATTGACCTCGGGGCGCAGGCGCACTTGCAATATCGTGCCAACACGGCCGGTTTCGCCACTTGGCGCAACCGCCATCGCGCCAGAGCCTGTGTCAATAACGGCGGTGCAGGGGCGACGTTTGGCCCGGTGTTCGACCAGTTCCGCCAGCACCGCGCGGTCGGGATTTGGCAGCAGCAGGATTTCCAGGCCACCGCCGCAAGGCAGCTTGATGTCCATGAAGGGCGAACCCTGGCCATAAAGAACCGTCAGCGGCTTGCCGGTGGCACGCGCCTTTTCGGCCTGCAAAACCAGATCGGACTCGATACAGCCCGACGACAGGGAGCCAACCCGCGTCCCATCCGCCAAAATCGCCATCATCGCGCCCACCGGCCGGTAAGACGGCCCGTCCACGCCCGAGATCACCGCCAGAACGCAGTTTTGCGGGGCCTCGAGCAGGGCCGAAATCGGGTATCTCAGAATATCCATGACAGCGGTTCTTTTTGCAGGTTTCAGGCTTGATATCTAACACGCATAGACAAATCGGCAAGGGCGGCAAGCAGCGTTGCAGTGCGGGTAAAAAGGGGCGAGGCTTTGTTGTTTGGCCAGGGCAAGCCTGTCTCTGGTTTTTTCCCTGCAAACACAGAGTTTGATCGGGTGAGCCACCAAGAGCGGGACTGGACAAATTAGAAGTCAAATTGAATACCCGATTGGATAGTAAACCCTGAAGCCCGATACACCCTGACACGGGTTTTCAAGATTATTGTCGAGGTGAACCAGTTCGCGGGCGGTTGGAATTCGATCCCAGCAAACAAATAACCATCGCCGGAGAAACTATTGTTTTGCACATTCAGGAGAGCGGAAGTAACTTTGGTGCTTATTCTACTGACAACCCCACCTGCGCCTCCTTCTAACCGCGTAGTCCCGAACCTTGTTTCTGACAAAGCGAAGCTCAATCCAAGCTCGGCTCTCAGGGATTGGTGGTCAAACCCTATGTTGATCGGGTCCACCAGTATCCCGACTCCGTTCGGTAAGTAAAACCGGCTTTGGCCACTGGAAATTGTTATCCTACCCACCGCTTGAATTGCACCGCGCAGGGGTATTGTCACGGTGCCAGAAACGCCAATTCGGTGCGAATATTTCGCTTCAAAAGGGGTTGACCCGGTTGGGGAAAGTGTGTCGCCATCGATGTCAACAAAAGAAGTGGGCGTACTTGGTGGAGCTCCACCAAAGAATTGGTTCGACGTTGCGGTCAAGGCGGAGGAAATATAGTAAGGATCATCGGAGCTAACCATGAGGGACATCGTCACTCCCAGACGTTCTGCTGCTCCAACAACATCAGCGAAGGAAACTGCCGCTAACCATCCAATAGTTAGGGTTCTGGTTAGAACAGGTTTGAGGCTATTTACTATTCTGCTTTTCCCGTTATTGTGGTGGCCGACGAAAGTGAATTACCGCTGGGTGATCTGCGCTTCAAACCCAGATCACCTAAACTTATTTTTTGCGCCTGGGGGACACAATGCCGTTTGATGTCAATATAAAGCATAATTTTTTCGACCTTTCCAACCTTATTGATTTTACCGCCCTGACCGGCTTCTCGCTTGATTATGAGGCGACACTGACAACTTTTGGTGGAAGTGCGGCGTTGTGGACCCCTGTATCTCTTTCAGCAAGTCAGTTTGTGTTCACGAGCGGTACCGGCTACACGATGACGATCAGTGGCTCGGGTATCAGTCCCATCTCCAGCTTGGCTGATCTGGAAACGGCTATGGCTAACGGCATTGCAACGGGTACACTCAATTCCGTCGTGTTTTCCAATGGTGTGACTGATTTTTTGTCGGTCGCATTTACGGCAACTGGTTACACTGTAAGTTCCGGCAATCAGTCACTGGTGATTACCGGGGCGACACCGACCGGGCTTGATCAATTCTATGATGTCGGTCAAATGTTTGGGTCACTTGCGAATATAGGCACGCTGACTCAGCCACAAATTGATCAGCTTGTCACGGATTTGAGCGCTTATGGAATATCGGGAATTACCATCAAAGACGGCAGCACCGATCTTGTTTCGCTTCAATTCGGAACATCGTCTTTGAGCTTAACGGTGGATGGGTATGAGTTTGCCATCAACGGTCTGTTTCCCGGCGACTTTGGGCAAGCGCTGTCATTGGCGCAGGAGATATCGACGCTTGCGAGTGCGGGAACACCATTCAATTTAGCAAGTATCACGGGTTTGGGGTTTGACAGCTTTACAGTAACGGCACCTGACGCCACCGTATTACTGGCTATGGTCGGCCCGTTTCTGGGCGACGGGAGCGATGTTCTCAACCAAATTACGATTGATGGCGTCGTCTACAGTAACGGTATTTTCGGGGATGATTTCCTGGATGATAACCTTACGGGTACCAATTCGGGCGATCATATGTTCGGGATGGACGGCAATGACAGGCTATATGGTAACAATGGTAATGACTATCTGTATGGCGGTTTCGGAATGGATTATCTGGACGGCGGAGCGGGCAACGACACGCTGAATCCGGGTGACAACATTGGCGGTCTTTATGGTTGGGATTCGATCGGTGGCTCTGTTGGCAATGACCAGATTATCTATTCCGACAATGTAACTGGCTGGCAAAGCCTTTGGTACGGTTCATTGACTGCTGGAATTTCGGTGGCAATCAATGGTGCTGGCAATTCGGCGACAGTGGACAAGGGTATTAACGGGTTCGATACAATTACAGATATTGTTAACCCAATGCGGGCCGCTGGATTTGGCCTTTATGGAACACAATATTCAGATGTATTCAACATCAATGCCGGTGCCAATTCGTGGATAAATGTCAGAGGGTGGCAGGGTGCCGATACTTACAATATCACGCTTTCCGGCACTGTCAGACTTGACTTCCGCAGCGGGACAAATGCGGCAAATGTAAACTTGGGAACGCGCACCATTTCCGATGACGGGTTTGGCAATGCGGAAACTCTGAATGTTACTGGAAATTCAGGGCAACTGGGTATCAGAGGAACGAATTACAACGATATTCTGATTGGCGATGCCGGAAACAACACCATTGACGGACGCGGAGGTATTGATGCGCTGGCAGGCGGTGCTGGTAACGATTCTTATAGAGTGGACGACTCCGCTGACACGGTTACCGAACTGGCTGGAGAGGGCAAAGACACCGTGCGTTCGAGCGCCGCGTCCTATGCGTTATCCGCAAACGTGGAAAACCTATTTTATTGGGGCAGTGGGGATTTTAGCGGCACTGGAAACGCGCTCAACAACCGTATTACGGGCGGTGTCGGCAACGACACGCTGGTTGGTGGGCTGGGCCGTGATGTGCTGATTGGCGGCGATGGCACCGATACAGTTTCGTATGCTGGTGCAGCGGGTGCCCAACAGGTCTACCTGACTTGGGGGAAAGCAAAGGGTGCTGACGGCACTGACAAACTGACCAGTATCGAAAACCTCACTGGTTCGGATTTTGCGGATCGACTGATCGGAAATTCTGGGGCCAACACGATCTATGGCGGCGCGGGAAATGATTTGATTGTATCAAAAGGTGGGACCGACCAAATGTTCGGCGAGGCTGGTGACGACAGGATCGCTGGGGGGGCACAGGCCGACTATGCCGAGGGCGGCGCGGGCGCTGACCGGATCACCGGTTCTGGCGGCGACGATGTTCTTCATGGCAACGCGGGTGACGACTTCCTTTATGGCAATGGTGGCAACGACCGCCTCTTTGGGGCAGCCGACAGCGACAAGCTGTATGGCGGCAAGGGGAATGACACGCTTGATGGCGGTGCGGGTTCGGATCGGTTATTTGGCGGTAGAGGGAATGATAGTGTCTTGGGTGGAGATGGGGTTGATTACCTGTATGGGGACAAAGGAACTGATACGCTGAATGGCGGACTGGGCAACGATAGCCTGACAGGTGGCTTAAATAACGATACGTTCGTTTTTGCGGCTGGCCAAGGATACGACAAGATCAAAGACTGGGAAGACGGTATTGACCAGATTGATCTAACCAATTTCGCGCTTGGTTCAATCGCCAATGTATTGGCATTGGCCTTCGACTATTCGGCAGGCGTGCGGCTGGAATTTGCTGATGGCAGTATGTTGTTGATTGAAAATACGACGAAGGCACAATTGGATGCCGGTGATTTTGTGCTGTAATCGAGCGCAACCTGTAGATTCTAGGGTGAAATATAGAACGAGGTTTTGATCCGGTCCATCACCACCGTGGTTTTGAAGCCCTTGATATCCGCATTGTCATAGAAAAAATCCCGGGTGAATTTTTCGTAATCCTCCATGTCGCGGGCGCTTATCATCAGGATGAAATCGGCGTCACCCGTAACGTAATAGGCGCTCATGATCTTGGGCACTTCGCGCACCGAGCGTTTGAACCGGTCGATGATATCGGAGCGCTCGCGCTCAAGCTCGACAGCCACCATCATGATAAGGGGCCTGCCAAGCGCCACATGCGACACGATTGAGACATCGGCTTCGATGATCTTGTCGCGCCGCA
>JAADIC010000054.1:0-7739 GCA_013151535.1 Alphaproteobacteria bacterium
AGCGCCATCAGAAAACCGGTATGGGCAAAGACACCGGTCTGACCGCCCGAACTGAGGACAATTCCCACTCTTTTTCCCGAAGTCATGTTCCCTCCGGCCTGAATTTCGCTTTGTGAGCCTGTTTCTAAAATGGAAATGGCGATCAGAATTTCAAGGTCTGTTGATCTGGTTGCGGTGCCCTAAAGCTGCTCCACCGTCACCTTGTCACCATAAAACGCCAGATGGCCGGCGATTTCGCCCACCGATGCCAGCGGCGTTTCGTAAGACCATGCCGCATCAGGGATCACGCCGCTTTTGCCGTGGATGGCGTAATAGCTCGCCTGGCCTTTATGCGGGCAATTGGTTGAACTGTCGGTCTTTTCCAGAAACGCCATGCCGATATCACCGCGCGGGAAATAGATCATGGCCGGGTAATCGCCCTCGGCCAGCTCCAGCGCGTTCGAGGATTCCGCCAGCACCGCCCCGCCAGCGCGCACAACCCATGTGCCCTGCGCCTTGCGTATTTTGATATGTCCCGCCATGTCATCCCCCCAATTGTCAGAAGGTCTTTATACACCTTTATAGGGTCCAATGGACAGAGTCAGATTGGCGCACAGGCCCTTTTCAGCCAGCTTTGCGTTTCCGGCGAACAATTCGGCGCGATTTTATCAAAGATTTCAGCATGATAGGCGTCTATCCAATCACGTTCGGCCTCGCTCAGCATCGCCGCATCAATCAGGTTGCGATCAATCGGGGTGAAGCTGATGGTTTCAAATTCCAGCATTTTACGCTTGTCCGCCGTCGCCAGATCGCGGGCCTTTTGCACCACCACTAGGTTTTCAATGCGAATTCCAAACGCCCCCGCGCGATAATAACCCGGTTCATTCGACAGGATCATGCCCGGTTCAAACGGTACAGTCGACAGGCGCGACAATCGCTGCGGGCCTTCATGCACGCCCAGAAACGAGCCAACCCCGTGCCCGGTACCATGGTCAAAATCCTGCCCCGCCGCCCAAAGTGCGCGCCGCGCCAACGGATCAAGATCACGCCCGCCAAGCCCCACCGGCCAGCGCGCCAGCGATATGGCGATCATACCTTGCAGCACCCGGGTAAAACAGGCGCGGTGCTCGCTTGTCGGCGTGCCAATCGCAATCGTGCGGGTAATATCGGTGGTGCCGTCGCGGTACTGCCCACCACTGTCAACCAGCAGCAAATCGCCCTCGCGGATCATCCGGTTGCTGTCCTCGGTGACACGATAATGGATAATCGCACCGTTCGGGCCAGTGCCGCAAATGGTTTCAAAGCTGATATCAACCAGCAGATTCGAGCGCGCCCGCAACCCCTCAAGTTTGCGCACCACGTCAATTTCGCTAATTTCAGGTGTCGCGCCAAGCCCGTCAAGCCATGCCAGAAGTTCCGCCATGGCAATCCCGTCACGCAAATGGGCCCGGCGCGCACCTTCAATCTCGACCTTGTTCTTGCAGGCTTTGGGCAGGGCGCATGGGTCAGTTGCATAATCAATCTCAACCCCCGCCCGCACCAGCCGGTTGCTGATCCACAAAGGCGCGGTCGCCTTGTCGATGCGCACCTTGCCGGTCAGGGCATCCAGTGCCGGGCCAAAATCCTCCGGCGGGAAAATCTCCACATCCGGCCCCAGATGCGCCCGCACAGCCGGGTTGGCCTTGGCCGGATCGGTAAACACCTGAACCTTGCCATCCGCCGACAGGATCGCAAAGGCCAGCGCCACCGGATTGCGCGCAATATCCGCGCCGCGAATATTGAGCAGCCACGCCAGACTGTCCGGCATGCTCAACACCGCCGCCGCTTGCCCATCCTCACGCAACTGCGCCGTAATCCGCGCGCGTTTTGTGGTGCTTTCTTCGCCGGAAAACTCGATCCCATGCGCCACGATCGTCCCTTGCGGTGGGCTTGGCTGATCGTCCCAAATCCGATCCACCAGATTATCAACCTCGCGCAACGAGATCCCGCTGCCCTCAAGCGCCACCACCAGCTTGTCAATCTGGTCCTTCACATGCAGCCACGGATCAAACCCGATGACACCGCCATCGGGCAGGGCTTCAATCAACCAAGCACCAAGATCAGTCGCGGGCCAATCAACCGGCGTGAAATGCGCAAGGTCGATCTGTTCCCTGACCTGAAGCGTATAGCGCCCGTCGATGAACACCCCAGCCCGCGCCTGCAAAGCCGCACAAAATCCGGCTGATCCAGTGAAGCCCGTCAACCAAGCCAAACGCTCATCACGCGCCGGGACGTTCTCACCCTGATGGGCATCGCTACGCGGCACCAGAAATCCCGCCAGCTTCTCGGTGCGCAAAACCTTGCGCAAATCGGCAAGTCGCGCTGGCCCGTCCGAGGGCTTGGTCGTGGCCTCAAAAGATTGAAACATGCTTATTCCTTTTGGTAAAAATATCCGCGCGCGCAGCGCATAAAAGTCCTAACCCGCGCGTTTCACCGCGTTGATCCCCAAAAGGCGCGCCCGTGCGCGTGGATCAGTGTCAAACAACGCCGCAAGCTGTTCGGTAATCGCCCCCGCCAACTGCTCCACATCGGTGATCGTCACCGCCTTGTCGTAATAGCGCGTCACGTCATGGCCGATGCCAATGGCGATCAGCTCCACCGCTTTACGTTTCTCGACCATGGCAATCACATTGCGCAGGTGTTTTTCCAGATAGGAGGCAGAATTGACCGACAAAGTGCTGTCATCCACCGGCGCACCATCGGAGATCACCAACAGGATGCGCCGCTGTTCAGTGCGCGCGCACATGCGCCGATGGGCCCATTCCAACGCCTCGCCGTCGATATTTTCCTTCAGCAGACCCTCTTTCATCATCAGCCCCAGATTGGGCCGGGTCCGTCGCCAAGGCGCATCGGCGGATTTGTAAATAATGTGGCGCAGATCGTTCAGCCGCCCCGGCGTCTGCTCCCGCCCCTCGCTCAGCCATTTTTCCCGGCTCATACCACCCTTCCACGCCCGGGTGGTAAAGCCGAGGATTTCAACCTTGACCGAGCATCGCTCAAGCGTGCGCGCCAGCACATCGGCACAAATCGCCGCGATTGAAATTGGGCGGCCACGCATGGAGCCGGAATTATCCAGCAGCAGCGTCACTACGGTGTCCTTGAAATCCGTGTCCTTCTCCCATTTGAACGACAATGGCGTAGTCGGGTTGGTCACCACCCGCGCCAGACGGCCAGCATCCAGAATGCCCTCTTCCAGATCGAAGATCCAGCTTCGGTTCTGCTGCGCCTGCAAGCGGCGCTGCAGCTTGTTGGCTAGACGCGAAACCGCCCCCTTCAAAGGCTCAAGCTGTTGGTCGAGATAAGCCCGCAAGCGTTCAAGCTCGGCCGGTTCCGCCAAATCCTCGGCCTTGATTTCCTCGTCATAATCAGTGGTGAACACCTTATAGGTCGGGTCGGCATCGGAATGGGGTGGCGGCGGGGCCTGTTCCAGCGGTGGCTCGCCATCAGCCATTTCGGCGTCATCCGACATATCGAGATCGTCGGAATCCTCCATCGAAACCTGCGACTGGGTTTCCTCGGTGTCACCCGATTGATCCTCGTCATCATCCTGCGCATCATCCGACTGATCCTGATCGTCGCCGCCATCGCTGTCGGGCTCGTCCTGATCCTCGCTGTCTTCCTCGGCTTCGTCGTCCTGATCCTGATCCTGATTGTCGGGGTCATCCCCCAACTGATCGCCATAACCAAGATCGTCAATGATCTGGCGCGCGAGGCGGGAAAACTCCACCTGATCGGCCAATACATCATTGACGTTTTCAAGCGTGCCACCAGCCTCGGCAACCATAAAATCACGCCACAGCTCCATGACGTTATCCGCGCCCTTGGGCAGATCGCGCCCGGTGGCCAGATGGCGCACAAGATAGCCCGCAGCGGTGGCCAAAGGTGCCTGTGCGCGATCGGTGATCTGGGCAAAGCCCTGCCGTTCGGCCTCCTCAAGGATCTTGGCGTCGATATTGCCCGCCGTGCCCGGCATGATCCGCGTGCCCATCGCCTCGCAGCGGGCAGTCTCCATCGCTTCGTATAGATCGAGCGCCATCTGCCCCTGCGGCGCGTATTTACTGTGCGTCGCCTCATTGTGAAACCGCAGCCGCAAGGCGTAAGCATCGGCCGTTCCACGCGCCAGCAAAACCTCGTCCCGCGTCATGCGCCGCGTCACCTGCGGCAGGCGCATTGTGTCGTCACTCATGCCGGAAGGATCGACGGTGAACGCCACGTTCAACTCAGGCTCGTTCGCCATGGCCTTGGTGGCCTCGGCAAGCGCCTTTTTGAACGGATCGGCGGGGTTATCGTTGGGTTTCTTCATAGGTAATAAATGGAGCGGTTTCATTTCGGGCGCAAGGGATTAAAGCGATTTGCGTTAACCACATGTTAGGCAAGAATTTGCAATATGGTGGTGATAGGCCTATCTTGAAGGCAACACACGTGAGGATGCCGATATGAGTGACAAGACCGAGAACCATACAATCAAGCTGTTGCAAGAAATGCGGCAGGAGATAAATGAGCGGTTCGATGCTGTGAGTGAGCGGTTCGACGATGTCGATCTGCGTATCGATGGCCTGACCCATATCATGACCTTGATGGCGGGCCATTCGCATGATCTGGACGAGCGGGTTGAGCGGCTGGAAGAGGTGGCGAAGACGGAGTGAAATCATCGAAAGCGAAGTTTCGACTACCCTATTTCTTTAACTATTGCTTGATCATTTTGCGCGGCCATATCAACAAAGTTACGAATTTGCGACAGTATCGCCTTTAGAGCTGGAAACTCAGATTCAGTGATTTCGGCGTGGTATATCTCAGTATTACCTTTCGCCATTTCTTGAAGGCGCGCATCAATTGTTTCGTCATTCAAGTTTCTCAAATGCGCTGATACTGCTTTCACAACTTCTGACGATAAAATGGTCATTGGTTCGGTATCTTTATCCCATTGCAACCAATAATCACCGCCAAGGATGAAGCCGCCGGGAAGGTCGCGATCCCATTCTGTACCGCTGGAAAGAAAATGAACAATGTGCCACGAATCAATGAAATCCAATATAAGAGTGGGGTCTTTAGGTAAGAAAGGTTCCAGTCCAATTAAGAACGCTTGACAGGTTTCGCTGTCCAGCGAGTCTAGTTGGGCCATGTTGGCCCGCCGCATAGTTAAAGACATGCTCATACGGTTACCCCAAACTCACACTCGCCGCACTTTCCGGCAGTTCCTCGTCAAAGCAGCGCTGATAGAACTCGGCCACGGTCTGGCGCTCCAGCTCGTCGCATTTATTGAGGAATGTCAGACGGAAGGCGAAACCGACATCCTTGAATATCTCGGCGTTTTGCGCCCAATTGATGACAGTACGAGGGCTCATCACCGTCGAGATATCGCCGTTCATGAACGAGGTCCGCGAAAGATCAGCAACCGTCACCATCTGGCCGATGATCTTGCGGCCCTTGTCGGTGTTGTAATGCGGGTTTTTGCTCAGCACGATCTGGGTTTCCGCGTCATGTGACAGATAATTCAGCGTCGCCACCATCGACCAGCGATCCATCTGGGCCTGATTGATCTGCTGCGTGCCGTGATAAAGGCCGGTGGTGTCGCCAAGCCCAACGGTGTTGGCGGTGGCGAACAAACGAAAACTTGGGTGCGGCGTGATAATCTCGTTCTGATCCATCAGGGTCAGCTTGCCGTCATGTTCCAGCACCCGCTGGATCACAAACATCACATCAGCCCGCCCCGCATCGTATTCATCAAACACAATCGCGGTCGGGTTGCGCAAGGCCCAAGGCAGGATACCCTCGTGAAATTCGGTCACCTGCTTGCCGTCGCGCAACTTGATCGCATCCTTGCCGATCAGATCGATCCGGCTGATATGGCTGTCAAGATTGACCCGCACACATTGCCAATTGAGATGCGCCGCCACCTGTTCGATATGGGTCGATTTACCGGTGCCGTGATAGCCCTGGATCATCACGCGGCGATTGTGCGAGAACCCCGCCAGAATGGCCAGCGTGGTGTCGGGATCAAACTTATAGGTCGGATCAATGTCGGGCACACGATCAGCGCGATCGGCGAAACCATAGACTTCCATATCGGTTTCAAAACCGAAAAGATCACGCACCGAAAAGCGCTTGTTGGGGGTTTCCGACTTGTTCATTTCACCGTCTGCCATGGTTAATTCCGTTTCTATTCCAGCCCGTTTCGGGGCCACGTATCAGCAAATATTGTCTGGAGCAAATCGTAGGGATGCGCAAGGGGCGGGGCGCTCAGCCCGCCTTGTGACGCGGTGTCACATCACTTAGGGCAAATCCAATCCAATTGAATTCACCCATCGACCCGAACGCGTTTGAAAAGCAAACGCTGCCTCGGGTCGATGAGTGAATATTCGGATTTCATTGGATTGGTTTCCTTACTTGAACAGCTTGCTGACCTTGATTTGGTCCCAGGCCCAAACCACCTCTTGCAGGCGATCCTCGTCCTGCCTGTCACCACCGTTCAGATCGGGGTGCAGGATCTTGACCAGCGATTTGAAGGCTTGGCGGATTTCCGCCTTGGTCCAGTGATCCTTGGCCTCAAGGATTTCCACCGCCTTGCGTTCAGTCGGGGGCAGGCGGCGCGCCATGACCTGGCCACGGCCCGAACCGGGATTGCGGGTGGCGTTCTGGCCCAGCACTTCCATCGGGTCATCAATGCCAAGCCGCGCCCAGGCCTTGGCCTCGGCATTGGCGCCCTGTTCTGTCTGGCCCTTCTTGCCAAACGGTTTTGTCGGGCGTTCCCACACCCGATCGGCGGCAAACTGTTTTTCCAGCTCGGCCTCGGAATGGTTTTCAAAGAAGTTCCATTTGTTGTTGTAAGCGCGGATATGATCGATACAAAACCACAGAAAATCCTCGAGGTTATCGGGATTTTTTGGCGCGCGGTATTTGCCGGGCTGCTGACAGCCGTCATGCTCGCAAACCCTGGAGGAGGTTTCAAACGCCCCCGACATACCGCGACGCCCGCGGGCGCGGCGTTTTTTGTCTGAAGAAACAGACATATCAAAATCAAACGGGGAGCGGCCTGCCATCTGCGACAATCCTTTTGCTTTTAGTCTCGGACAACGCAGTTTAAGGTTTTGACGGGCAAGGCCAAGGGGCAAACGAAGGGTTAAGTGAAAAAAATGCGAATTGCAGATCAGATTTCCGAGAAATTAAGGGCGGCGTTCGCGCCCACGCACCTGAATGTGGTCGATGACAGCGAAAGCCATCGCGGCCATGGCGGCTGGCGCGAGGGTGGCGAAAGCCATTTCAACGTCGAAATTCGGGCCGGGGTTTTTGCCGATATGAACCGGGTCGCCCGTCATCGGGCGGTACACAAGGCGCTGGGGGCCGAACTGGTCGGCAAAATCCACGCGTTGTCTTTGGATATATCGGGTGAAATATCGGGGTAGTTATTCGCCCGCCAGCTTCATCGGTTCACCATCGGTATTTTCAGCCTGCACCAGTCGGGCCTTGCGGCTGCGCAGAATGCCCAACACGCCGGATGGCGTTGCGGCTTCCGTGCTTTCGGTCATCTCCGGATTGATTGACGTGACATTCGTGGCCGATGTGAACAATATTTCCTGTTCGGTCTGGTCCTCTTTAACCTGATGCAGCTCGATCTGTTTGCTTGGTGGGGTTTCAAAGAATTTCTGCCCGGCGGCGATTTGACGGCGAAACACCAGAACCGATTGATAGGATTCCACCCGGCTGGTCAGCCCGGTTTTTTC
>JAADIC010000054.1:7855-18918 GCA_013151535.1 Alphaproteobacteria bacterium
GGTGCAGCGACAACTTTATACTCGTAACGGGTCATATCCCGACACTTCCCCATATCTTGCCCCCAAGAATGATGTATTCCCCTGCGGGTAAGTACATGATAAATTGAGCTAAAAAATAACACCCTATTTTGGAAACAATCTGTTTTTACTGTTTATTAACTTTTTGCCGATATTGGGGGAGTTATCCACATTTTTACTATATACAGGGGTTCACACATCTGTAGGTTGTAAATGTAGGGCGATTTATTCCTTAATAGCAAGTCTTCTGCAGCATGGTTTGGTCTGACGGGCAAATTCGGTTATCAGGGCTGGCTGTTTTAGTCGCATTTGTCTCAAATGAAATTGAACATACCGGCGTCAATATCTGCGGCTGTAATATCGTAAAGGATCAGTGTGTTGCCGGATATATCGACAATGACACGGCCGATGGAATCCCGAATTGTCGCGGCGCTCATGAACTCGGTGAAATTTGTAATGCCACTAAGTCCAGACACCTCAATCAAATCTCCCTGCGCGGTTGAAAAATCCCGGATCTGGGTTTTGCCAGTGCCGTTTGCGAACACAAATATATCAGCCCCATTCCCCCCCCAAAGCTGGTCGTTTCCGTCTCCTGCATCTAAAAAGTCATTGCCGTTGCCGCCATATAACCGGTCGTTGCCAGCCCCGCCAAACAGAAAATCAATGCCGATATGGCCATAAATCCGGTCAGCACCCTCTAGGCCGGTCAATTGGTTGTCGCCTGCGTTTCCGGTCAATGTGTTGTTCAGAAGATTACCCGTATAGCCGAAATCGGCGGTGCCATACAGATAGCCACGCAACACCCCGCCGGCCAAAACAAAGTTGCCGGTAATCCCTGCGTCGCCGCGAATATGCAATGCATCAATCGTCACAAGGTTATCGCCGGTTGTCGACAAGGCCGATGGATCAAGAATGTCGATGCCACGATTGGATTTCAGGGCCTCTTGAGCACGATCAAAAGTCAGGTAACCACCCAATTCCAGTGCAAAGTCCTTGTTTGAATACGCCAGTATCAGGGGCGTGTTGTCGGTGACCGTCAGCGAAACCGTGAAGCTGGCGCCGTCCAGATAATAATCACTTGCATAGATAGTTAAGTCATATTGCCCTGCGGCGGCGAAATCTGGCCGGATGACGATCTCGTTGCCGTCGGTCGTTGCCAGAAAGACTGTGCGTTTGCTGAGGAAACTGTAGTAATATAAATTGTCCCCCTCCGCGTCGGTAAAGAAATCGGCAACATTCAAGCGAATTTCCTCGCCTTCGGCCAGTGTCAGGGCGGCGGGCGGTGCCACAGCGACGTTCAATTCCGGCGCGGTATTTGGTGTGGTTGAGCTTCCAGGGGCGGCGCGTTCCTGCAGTATTTTCAAGTATTCGGCAAAAAACCGTTGATAGCCGTATTCATATAGGGACTGGCCGTCGAAATGGATGCCTGTCAGATCGAAACTGGTCAGGCCGGTTGAAGATACAAACGCCAGATTGGGATCGTTTTCCGCCAATTCAATTTCCTGAAGGGCTCTGTTTTGCACGAAATTCACGCCTTCGCGTGACAATTCACCAATCAGGATTGCAGTTTTTTCGTCGCTCCAGCCGCTGGCGCGAATTTGATCGAGAAACGCAAGGAATTTTAACTTGTACACGGCTTGCGCCATCGGGAAATCACTTTCCCCCTGCAGCCAGCCGAACAGATCGACACTATTCTGGCCAATTGTGGTCAGCGCCGCATTGATATCACCAACCAAATCAGCCCAAAGCACGCCGGGGCTGGCGTTGGTACCGGTTTCCAGCCACGAGTCTATGCGTGACCCATTTACCGGTCGTGCAATAACCAGAATTGGCTGGTCAAGCTCTTCCGCCAGCCGGTTGGCCAACGGAAAATAAAGGTTATTCTTGATAGATGTGCCAGTTCGCACACCCACACCTCCGGCAGGTGCGCTCGAATAATCCGCTAACGTCAATACACCATTGACCCAGTCATAGGCCACAACATTGCCATTCATCGAAATGTCGGCCCCACTGCCAGCCCCGACCATGTTTGACTGCCCGGCAGCCACCACAACGAAATAATCAGGTGACCACCAGCCGCCGCCATCATCCTGATATTTGTAGTTCTGGTGCAGGGGTTCGCCGTCGCGGGCGCGATAGATCGTGCCGTTTATGTCAACCTCGGTCAGACTGCCGGCAAGTCCACTGGCGAGAAAATCGGCAAAACTGGCAAAGCTGCCGGAAAAAGGCGCATCGACCACGGTAACAATCGCAGCAGTCAAATCCGCCATATTGAAATCACGAATTTGAATGAAACTGTCACCGAATTTAATCATGGTGTGACCGCGCGCCTGATAAACCCGCGCGACACTCAGAAGTGAGGCGAAATCGGTGACACCGGCAATGCCGGATATCTCGATTGTGTCACCGCTCTGGATTGAAAAATCACGGATATAGGTCTTTTGGGTACTGCCGAACGAGACGTTGAACACATCGCCGCCCTTGCCGCCGTAAAGCTGGTTCGTCCCTTCTGAGGCAAGCAGAGTGTCCGCCCCCTTGCCGCCGTAAAGTTTATCGCTGCCAGCCCCTGCGATCAGAACATCCACGCCGCGGCCACCTTTCAGAACATCATCACCAGCCCCGCCGATCAGGCTGTCATCGCCGTTTCCACCATAAAGAATGTCGCGCGCATCATTGCCGATCAGTGTATTATTGCCGTCATTGCCCCAAATCCGACCGCCGGTGTTAGAGGTGTAGATCGTGGTCGCACCGATGCCGTCCAGGCGAAAATTGTTGACTGAATTATCAAGGAACATCTTCGCGCCATCGAAATTGATCCGCACCGCAAGGTAGTTGCGATCAAAGATCAGGGGATCAAGCGTGCCGCCGTTATACCGAATGTCGATCGAGCGGTATTTGTTGATGCTGGTCGTGGCTGTGCTCAGGCTGTCAAATGTGCCGAGAAGGCCGGAAAAAGATTTGGTTGAGTAAAGATCAAACAGCATCGGACCCTCGAATAAACTCAAGCCCCATCCACCTTGTCGAATATTGTCAGCTTTATGTCAATTTCTTGACAGGAAACAATGCGTTTCCAAATTGCATCAACCGCCCAGCTTCTTGCCCACCAACTCGTTCACCGCTTTCGGATTGGCCTTGCCACCCGTGGCTTTCATAACCTGGCCAACGAACCAGCCCGCCAGTTTCGGATTCTCGCGCGCCTTGTCCACCTGCGCCGGATTGTCAGCGATGATCTTGTCCAGCGCGGCTTCGATCGCGCCCAGATCAGTGACCTGCTTCATGCCACGGCTTTCGACGATATCGGCAGGGTCACCACCCTCGGTATAGACGATTTCAAACACGTCCTTGGCGATTTTGCCCGAGATATCGCCCCTGGCGATCAGATCAAGAATTCCGCCCAATTGATCGGCTGAAACCGGTGAGGCCCCGATAGCGCAATCATCCTTGTTCAGGCGGCCGAACAATTCGTTAATCACCCAGTTGGCGGCTTGTTTGCCGTCACGGCCCTTGGCCACTGCCTCAAAATAGGCCGCGTTGGCAACATCCGCCGTCAGCACGCCGGCATCATATTCCGTCATGCCGAAATCACTGATAAACCGCGCCTTTTTGGCGTCGGGCAGTTCTGGTAAACTGGCCGCAATCCCGTCAACCCAGTCTTGTGTAATGGTCAGCGGCAGCAGGTCAGGGCAGGGGAAATAGCGGTAATCCTGCGCCTCTTCCTTACTGCGCATGGAGCGGGTTTCGTTCTTGTCGGGGTCATAAAGCCGGGTTTCCTGCAAAATCGTGCCGCCGTCTTCCAGAATGGCGATCTGGCGGCGCGCCTCGATATCGATCGCCGCCTGAATGAAGCGCATGGAGTTCATGTTCTTGATCTCGCAGCGGGTACCCAGCAGGCCGAAATCATCGTTCTCGCGGAACTTTTCGTACTCCCCCGGGCGGCAGACCGAGACATTCACATCAGCCCTGAGATTGCCGTTTTGCATGTTGCCGTCACAAGTGCCGAGGTATCGCAGGATCTGGCGGATTTTGACAACATAAGCCGCCGCCTCCTCGGGGCCGCGAATGTCGGGGCGCGAAACGATCTCCATCAGCGCCACACCGGTGCGGTTCAGATCGACAAACGACATATTGGGGTCCATGTCATGCACGGATTTACCCGCATCCTGCTCCAGATGGATACGTTCGATGCGCACAATGCGCGCTTCACCCTTGCCCATTTCCACCAGCACTTCACCCTCGCCGACGATGGGGTGGTAAAGCTGGCTGATCTGATAGCCCTGCGGCAGGTCGGGATAGAAATAATTCTTGCGATCAAAGGCCGAGAACAGGTTGATATCGGCCTTCAGCCCCAACCCGGTGCGCACCGCCTGCTCCACGCAAAACTCGTTAATCACCGGCAACATGCCGGGCATGGCGGCATCGACGAAGGCCACGTTGGAGTTCGGTTCGGCCCCAAATTTGGTCGACGCACCAGAAAACAGCTTGGCTTTACTGGCGACCTGCGCATGCACCTCAAGGCCGATCACCAGCTCCCAATCCTCGCGGGCACCGGCGATGGTTTTGGGTTTGGGGGCGGTAAATGTCAGATCGAGCATGGGTTCATCCGTTGTTTGTTACCGGTTATTATGACGGGCTTTTTAAGTCGGTACAAAGCAAGGGGCAAGGGGCGTTCACCAACAACGATCTGAGGTGCCTGTCAGCGGTCCCGGCCCTAGTCCCGTTGATCTTGCGACGGGCTGTCAGCACCCGCCAAACCGCGCGGGCTGAACGAGGTTTCAAGCTGCCGGTTCAACTCGCGCGCGCGCTCGATAAAGGCCTTGTTTTCAAGGATCGGCACGTCCGGATCCCACAATGTCGCCATCTCCTTGAGCAAATCCCGGTCGCGATCATAAAAATCCCGCGCCGCCTGATCCACGTCAAAGGCGGAAATTCCGGCCTGTTTCAGGGCGTATTTACCCGCCCGGATCGAGCTGTCGAAGTTTTCCCGCACGATCTGGCTGGCCCCGGCCTGATAGAGCCGGTAAACCTGCTCGCGATCCCGCGCCCGGGCGATGATGTGAATGTCGGGCCGCTCGCGGCGCGCCAGTTTGGTCAGGCGCAGGGCCGCGCCCGGATCATCGACCGCCACCACCAAAGTGTCCGCTTTCATCAGGCCCGCCGCGTGCATCAATTCGGGCCGGGTGGGATCCCCGAAAAAACCCTTGATGCCAAAACGGCGCTGTTGTTCGATGGTTTTGATGTCGTGATCCAACACCGTGGTTTTCAGCCCGTTCATCCGCAACAGCCGGTTCACCACCTGGCCAAACCGGCCGACACCGGCGATGATGATCGGGTTCTGCTCGTCAATCTCGTCCTCTACCTGATCGGCGGTCGCGTCGCGATGCAGCCTAGCCACCAGATCATAAAGCATGAACAATCCGGGGGTCAGCAGCATTGACATGGCCACCACCAGCAACAGGGTTTCCGACAGCGCGTAGGGCATGACATTGGTTTTGACGATAAAGCCCAGCAGCACAAACCCGAACTCACCCGCCTGCGCCAGCGACAGGGCAAACAGCCATTGATCGCGGCCCCTGATTTTGAACAGACGCGCCAGCACCAACAGCACGGCGGCCTTGATCGCCATCACCCCGACGGTCAGGCCCAAAACCACACCAAGCTGGCTGAACAGCACGTCAAAATTGATGCTCGCGCCCACGGTGATGAAAAACAGCCCCAGCAGCAGGCCCTTGAAGGGTTCGATATCGCCCTCAAGCTCGTGGCGGAATTCCGAGTTGGCCAGAACCACACCCGCCAGAAAGGTGCCAAGTGCTGGCGACAGGCCAACCAGCGTCATCAAAAGCGCGATGCCGATCACCAGCAATAATGTCGCCGCCGTGAACATCTCGCGCAGGCGCGAAGCGGCGATGAAACGAAACAACGGCCAGGTCAGGAAATGGCCGCCAAGGATCACCGCCGCCACTGCGCCCAGCGTCACCAGCGCGATGCCCCAGCCCGGCAATCCCTCGATCAAAGACATCGCCACCTTGGCCTCGCCCGCGCCCACTTCACCATTGTGATAGCCCTGCACCGCCAGCAGCGGGATCAGGGCCAGCATCGGGATCACGGCGATGTCCTGAGACAGCAAAACCGAAAACGCCGAGCGCCCGCCCGGGCTGTGCATCAGCCCCTTTTCGTTCAGGGTCTGGATCACGATGGCGGTCGAGGACA
This sequence comes from Alphaproteobacteria bacterium, assembly GCA_013151535.1. Lineage (GTDB taxonomy): Bacteria > Pseudomonadota > Alphaproteobacteria > Rhodobacterales > Rhodobacteraceae > UBA5972. Next base: position 14,081 of record JAADIC010000054.1, read on the forward strand.
GCGCGAACACCAGCCCGATGGCGACACCAACGCTGACAGGTGTGCCCAGCAGCACAGCGAACCCCGCAATCAGCGCCGTCGTCACCGAGATTTGCAACCCGCCCAGCCCGATCAGGCGGTGGCGCATGCCCCAAAGGGCGGCCGGTTCCAGCTCGAGGCCAACCACGAACAGCATCATCACCACGCCAAACTCGGCGAAATGCTGCACGTCCTTGGCTTCCGAGCCGACCAGCCCGGCCAAAGGCCCGATCACCACACCGGCAATCAGATAGCCCAGCACCGAGCCAAGGCCCAACCGTTTGGCAATCGGCACCGCGATCACCGCCGCCCCCAGATAAATCACCGCTTGAAACAGGAAAGATTCCATTTTTGACTCCGGTTCAGGGTTCAGTCGGGCCGCAGCGCATCTTGCTTGGTTTGATCCAACATGATTTGGCTTTCTACACATGCAACGCCAAAATGGGGAAGGAAAACTTCCAACGCCCGCCCGCTGCGCAATTGGCACCGCACCCGGCTATTGAGTTTTCAGGCACTTCGCGCGAGGGTATTTGCGCCACAATGAAGCAAAGGGGAGCGGATGCGCGCACCGCGAATTGACAATCTGCAATATGCCAACTGGTCCGGCAAAATCTTTCGCCAGATGCGGGCAGGCGGGCTGGACGCGGTGCATGTGACCATCGCCTATCACGAGAATTTTCGTGAAACCGTGTTGAATGTTGAAAGCTGGAACCGATGGTTTGAACGCTTCCCCGAGCTGATTTTTCAGGGCCGGACGGCGGGCGATGTGCGGTTGGCGCGCGAAACCGGGCGCACCGCGATCTTTTTCGGATTTCAAAACCCCTCACCGATCGAGGACGATATCGGGCTGGTAGAAATCTGGCACGGCCTCGGTGCGTGCTTCATGCAGCTAAGCTATAACAACCAGTCGCTGCTGGCGACGGGCTGTTACGAGGCGCGCGACAGCGGCATCAGTCGTATGGGCCGCGAAGTGATCGCCGAGATGAACCGCGTTGGCATGGTCATCGACATGAGCCATTCAGCCGAAGGCTCGACCTTGCAGGCGATAGAAATTTCAAGCCAGCCGATTGCCATCACCCACGCCAATCCGGCCTTCTGGCACAAGGCCCTGCGCAACAAATCCGATACGGTTTTACGCGCGCTGGGCGACAGTGGCGGTATGCTGGGCTTCTCGCTTTATCCGCATCATTTGAACGGTGGCAGTGGCTGCACGATCAAGGATTTTGCCGAGATGGTTGCACGATGCGCCGATATGATCGGGGTCGGTGCGTTGGGGATCGGCAGCGATTTATGTCAGGATCAACCCGATAGCGTGGTCACCTGGATGCGCAACGGGCGCTGGACGAAATCGCTGGATTATGGCGAAGGGTCGGCCCAGGCAGCAGGGTTTCCCAAGCAACCCAACTGGTTCCGCGATAATCGCGATTTTGGCAATCTGGCGGCGGCGCTGAAAGGCGTTGGCTTTGATGTGGCCGAGGTCGATGCGATCATGGGTGGTAACTGGCTGCGGTTTTACGAGGCTTCTTTTGGGGGAATGGCATGAACAATTTGCGGCCTGCGGCGCTGGTTATGCGACTGGCGCGATTGGGGGCGGCGTTTCCCATGCGGCTCAGTTTCATGCGGGTTTTATTGCGCCGTTTGGTGGTGGAAAAGGCAAGCGTGCGCCGCTTGCTCTGGCAGATCGACAAAGCCGGATTTGGCCGCGCGGTCTATACGGTTGAACTGGGTGGGCACAGCTATTCGCTGGTCGCTTTTGCCACCGAGCTTGCGCCGGAAAACCGCACGGATCGGGTGATCGCGCAGGCTTGGGATGCCAGTTTCGTGCTGTTTGACGGGGTGCCTGACAGGGCCGATCTGGATCGTCTGGCAGCCAACGCCCCGTTGCAGGAGGCCGGGCGGTTTAGCGCGCGCGAACTGGTTCTGTGCCGGGCCAACAAATCGGTGCGCATGTTCGATCATGTGGTGGCGGCGCTGGCCAATGGGCAGCAGCCCGACGCCGATATGGTGCAGGCTGTCGGATACCTGATGCGCACAACGGCGGTTTATGGCAACGGCAAGTTTGGCATCGCGGATCGGGCGGTGATCGCGACCCGCCCCGGCCTGTCCGGCCCGTTCGCCGCCGAGATGCTGGCGGTGTGGCTGGTGCGCGGCTTCACCCATGATCTGGTGGAGCATGTGGCGGCTGGGAAATCCGCCAAAGCCGTGCGCATGGCGATGCGATTGAAGCGCCATCTTGGCATCGGCAACGCCACCGGCCTTGGCATGGCCCCCTATCTGGTCAGTCATCCGACCTTGCTCAACAACTGGGTGCTGGCCCGCGAGGTCGCGCTGGCGCGGGTGCTGGATCAGCGCGCGGCGACGGCGGATCAAGTGGCCGCCGTTTTGCGCCTGATGGCCCGGGTTGCGGCGCATCTCGGGCAATGGCGCACTGAGGATGCGCGCCAGATGGGCCGGATTTCGGTTTTGCGCGATGAATGGGCAGATGTGATGGCTGTGGCCGATCAGGGCTGGCTGGACGCGCCCGATCTCTGGGCGCGGCTGATGGCGCTGGCGGCGGATAAATCCGTTGAATGTCAGGAGCTTATGGTGGCCTTGGTGCTGGAACCACATGGGCCGCTGGTGGATGATCTGGCCGATGATATGGCCAGCGATACGCTTGGGATTTACGATCCGGCGATGACGCTTGAAAGGGTGCAGGGCCTGATCGCGGCGCATTTTGGTTGGGCCTTGGCGATTGATTTCACCGCTCCGGATCAATGCGCGCTGTTCTGGTATATCTCTGCGGAAAAACAGGAACCACGACTGGGCGAGCGCGATAACGAACCGGGGGCCGAGCGCGAATTACCGCTGGATATTGCCCGTCAGGTGCAGGCTTTGGCGGCGGATTTGGCGCGCACGGACAAGGCGCAGACCCTTGCCGAATTTCTGGCCGCGCATCCCGCCCATCGCGCCATCGCCAAGCGGGTGCAGCTTGCGCCGGACTATCCTTACGCCGAACTTCACGACAATCTGATCGCCGATACCTGCCTGCCAATTGACATGCTGCGCTGCAAGCTGGCGTTTTTCGGAGCCAGCAAGTTTGATCCGAAATCCGACCGCTGGACCCGCATCACCATGTATCAGGGCGCGCCGTTGTTTGATGAAATCAGCCGCGAAGATGCCGACGATTGGTGGTTGCCGGTGCTGGAGGGCGCAGCATGAGGCGCTCGTTGAACGAGATCGAGGTTGGCTTGCGCAAAGCCGCGCTGGGGGCCGGATGGCCGCAAGGGCTGGCCGAAGATATTGGCCGCGCCGGTATGGTTATGTGCGGGCTTGGCGGTAACGGTGTTGGGGCGGTTTTGGCGATGCTTGACAGTGAAGATGAAGGGCTTGGCGATGTGGTCGTGGCGCTTGATCTGCTGGGCGCGCATGTCATCACCGAGGCGCGGTTTTCACAGGTTGATCCCGATCTGATTCGCGCCTTTGCGATTGTCGCGGGGCAGGCGCAGAAATGCGGGTTTGTGGTAGATGGGTCATCGGTTTTCAAACGGGGCGCGTTGGCAAGCCCGTCCCTGTCAAACGGGGCCGAGGTAACGGATGCGGACTGGCAAAAAGTTACGGCGCTGGTGCAGAACATTTTTGTTCCGGCCAGTGAAGGCTCGCGCCTGAAAGGGGCCGGGGCCGGATTGACGGATAATGATTGAAAGCGGGGAAATATGTCCGAGGTTTTGAGCCTTGAGGCGGTTGGTGCATGTGGATGCGGCTGGCGTGGATACGGGCATTTGCGGGGTGAACATACCGAATGCGGCACCAGCCTCTGGCCGCGCCGTTATTGTATTTCTTTCGGCTGGATCCAGTGATCCTGGCTGGGATGAACCGCGATGGCGGTGATCCGCGTAAGACGGGGCTTGTCGCGCCGTGTGCCTGACCCTTTCGGAAATCGCGCGGTGATGCGCCTTTGGGTCTGGGCTGGGTAATTGTTCTGTAAGAAGCAGGAAAATTGATCGTCAAATGGCGCGAAAAACCCAATGGCCTATTGGCATGTCTCGCTCAGTGGGGGCGGTATAGCGCCTTGCTGTGAACATTCGGTTAATTTGCTGAAAATTTTAGGAATATTCGGGTAGAACCGTCTGTTCCGGGTAGAGTTCGGACAAGGGCACCGAATGGGCGCCCATTTGCACGATCCGGCAATTGCAGCGGCGCATGGCGCGCGGATTATCGGCACCGCTGGCATGCGCAATCAGGTTGGTACCATAGCGGATCTTGGCGACAAAATTCTTGACCCGCACCGATTTCACCGCCGGAACCAGCCCACTTTGCAGGTGTTTGTCATGGGTGGCGATGCCGGTGGGGCAGGTGTTGCGATTGCATTTTAGCGCCTGAATGCAGCCCAGCGCGAACATGAAACCGCGCGCCGAGGTCACGAAATCCGCGCCCATGGAATAGGCCCAGGCGACCTCGGCCGGGGTGACGAGCTTGCCCGAAGCGATGACATGGATGCGGCCGCGCAAGCCGTATTGGGTTAAGGTGTCGATCAGCATCGGCAGGGATTCTTTCAGCGGCAGGCCGACATTGTCCATCAACGGCATGGGCGCCGCCCCGGTGCCGCCATCGCCGCCATCAACGGTGATGAAATCCGGGGCGTGCTCGATACCGCGGGCGTGGATTTCACGGCACAGAACGCCCAGCCAGTCGGGCGTCGAAATCACGGTTTTGAAACCCACCGGCAGGCCCGAAATATCACGAATGCGGGCGATGTAATCCAGCAATTCGCCCTCGTTTGACGCTTCGGGATGACGGTTGGGGGAAATCGAATCCTGCCCCGCAGGAATGCCGCGAAT
>JAADIC010000325.1 GCA_013151535.1 Alphaproteobacteria bacterium
TACCGGTGATTTCCAACCCCTGCGCCAGTTTGTCAAACCGCAGGCGATTCCATTGTTCATCACTCAGGGCACGTTCCTTGCGTATGATGGAAAGCTCAGGAAAGCGGGCGCGCAATTCATTCTGATCTTCGTGATCGAACAGTGAAAACGGCAGCCGGATTTTGGTTTTTGTGCTGCCATGCACAACATCAAGCCGTTCGCCGGTTTCAGCAACTTCAAATTCATAGACCCTCAGCAGCATGGTTTCCCGCGCAATTGGCGACACGAAATCCAGAACCTCGCCCGCCACGAGCTTGTTTTTCACCTCGACGATAAAAGCGTCGTCTGTCACCTCGGTCACAACACCGGCATATTCCCATTGCGACAGGGCGGCGGTGTGCTCGTAATCATGCGCATAATTGCCAAGCCGCCCATCGTGAAACGCCAGCGTATAGCCGCGATTACCAACTGATTCCAGCTCGCGCATATAGGGTTTCGGATCCCAGCCTTCGGGATCGGCGTAATAGTCATCAATCGCCATGCGATAGGCCCGCGCCACAATTGCGCAGTAATATTCCGACTTGCCACGCCCCTCAACCTTGAGGCTATCAATGCCAATGCGCAGATACTCATCCAGCTTGGGCATGATGCACAGATCTTTGGAGTTGAGGATATATGACCCGCGTGCATCTTCCTCAATCGGCATAAGCTCGCCGGGGCGGCAACCTTCCTCCAGCAGAAATTCAAACATTTCAGCATTGTCATCGGTGATGTTCAAATCCTGAACCGTGCCGTCTTTCAGACGCATGCGAAAGGTGTAATTCCAGCGACAGGAATTGGCACAATTGCCCTGATTTGCACCGCGTTCCGCCATGAAGTTCGACAAAAGGCAACGGCCGGAATAGGTCATGCACATGGCGCCGTGCACGAAGGCTTCGAGCTTGATATCCGGGCATTTTTCACGGATTTCGGTAAGCTCGGCAAAAGAAACCTCACGCGCCAAAACGCATAAATCAGCGCCCTGGTCCTGCCAGAACTGCACCGACAACCATGAACAAATATTGCTTTGGGTCGAGATATGCAGCGGCAATTCGGGGGCCCGCTGTTTGACAAACTGAAACACCCCAGGATCGGCGATAATCAGGCCATCGGGCTGAACCTTGCGCACTGTGTCAATATATTCCTCAAGTTTCGGGATGTCCTTGTTGTGGGGAAACAGGTTCAGCGTCAGATAGGCGCGCTTGCCATGGGCATGGCAAAACTCGACCCCCTCAATGACATCCTCAAGCGAAAATTCCGACTTGGTGCGCAGCGACATATCCGGCGTGCCAAGATAGACCGCATCCGCCCCGTAAAGCACCGCCATTTTCAGCTTGCGCAGATTGCCTGCCGGCATCAACAGCTCTGATCGTTTTTGCATCGCGCGCCCGTTCACACCTAAAGGAATGGCGCTTCTTATCGGAGCCACCCGCCAAGCGCAAAGAAATTCGCTGTTAGTGGGGGCTCACGCGCTCTGGCGGTTGTTTCTGCTGGGTCGAGCCTCCATATTACGGCCTGTATCAGGCTAAATGGTCAAGGGCACATGGCAGAGCATTCAAAATTCCCCGGTTGGCACGGCACAACCATTATCGCGGTCAAGAAAGACGGCAAGGTTGCGGTTGTTGGTGACGGGCAGGTCAGCCTTGGCCAGACGGTCATCAAAGGCTCGGCCCGCAAGGTGCGGCGGATTTCGCCCGGCGGGTTTGAGGTGGTGTGCGGTTTTGCAGGCTCCACCGCTGACGCGTTCACGCTGCTGGAAAGGCTTGAAGCCAAGCTCGAGGCCGCGCCCGGTCAACTTGCCCGCGCCTCCGTTGAGTTGGCGAAAGACTGGCGCATGGATAAATACCTGCGCAATCTTGAAGCCATGCTGATCGTGACCGATGGGGCCGACCTATTCGTGATTACCGGTGCCGGGGATGTTCTGGAGCCTGAATACAATATCGCCGCCATCGGATCGGGTGGAAATTTTGCCCTTGCCGCGGCGCGTGCCATGACCGACAGCAAGAAATCAGCCGAGGATGTGGCGAAAGCGGCCCTGACAATCGCGGCTGAAATCTGCGTTTACACCAACGGCAACATGACTGTGGAAGTGATCGAAAAGAATGACTGATTTGACCCCGCGCGAGATTGTATCCGAACTTGACCGTTTCATCATCGGCCAGAAAGACGCCAAACGCGCCGTGGCCGTGGCCCTGCGCAATCGCTGGCGTCGCAGCCAGCTTAATGATGATCTGCGCGATGAGGTTTATCCGAAAAACATCCTGATGATCGGGCCGACGGGCGTTGGTAAAACCGAAATTTCGCGCCGTCTGGCCAAGCTGGCGAATGCGCCGTTCATCAAGGTTGAGGCGACCAAGTTTACCGAGGTCGGTTATGTCGGTCGTGATGTGGAGCAGATCATCCGCGATCTGGTGGATAACGCCATCCTGCTTATCAAGGAAAACCGGCGCGACGAGGTCAAGGCCAAGGCGCATGAAGCGGCGGAAAGCCGGGTGATTGACGCGCTGGCCGGAACGGACGCGCGCGAAGCCACCCGTGAGATGTTTCGCAAAAAACTGCGCGACGGCATGCTCGACGACAAGGAAATCGAGCTTGAGGTGGCAGACACCACCAATCCCATGCAGATGATGGATATTCCCGGCCAGCCCGGTGCGGGCATGGGAATGCTGAACCTTGGCGATATGTTCGGCAAGGCTTTTGGTGGCCGCACCCAGCGCAAAAAGATGAAAGTGTCCGACAGCTACACCCTGCTGATCGCAGAGGAGGCCGATAAACTGGTCGATCAGGATGCGGTCACCCGCGATGCGGTTGAAGTGGTTGAACAAAGCGGCATCGTTTTTCTGGATGAGATCGACAAGGTTTGCGCCCGTTCGGATGCACGCGGGGCTGACGTTTCGCGCGAAGGGGTGCAGCGCGATTTGCTGCCGTTGATTGAGGGCACGACAGTGTCAACCAAACACGGGCCGGTCAAAACCGACCATATCCTGTTCATCGCCTCGGGTGCTTTTCATATCGCCAAGCCGTCTGACCTGTTGCCGGAACTGCAAGGGCGTTTGCCGATTCGCGTGGAGCTGCGCGCGCTGACCGAGGATGATTTCGTGCGAATCCTGACGGAAACCGACAACGCCCTGACCCGCCAATATACCGCCCTGATGGCCACCGAACAGGTGACGGTGACCTTCACCGAAAACGGCATCAGAGCCCTTGCCCATATCGCCGCCGAGGTGAACCAATCGGTCGAAAACATCGGCGCGCGGCGGCTTTATACGGTGCTGGAACGGGTGTTCGAAGACCTTAGCTTTGCCGCGCCGGATCGCGGCGGTGACAGCATCACGGTGGACGCCGATTTCGTTGAGGCGAATTTGGGGGAATTGTCGCGTTCGACGGATTTGAGCAGGTATGTGCTTTAGGACGAGCGTTGTTTGGCCTGCACGTAAGATTTTAACACCTGATTTATGCGGGTTTGGTAGCCACGACCATTGGATTTGAAAAACTCCAGAACGTCAACATCAAGGCGAATTGACACCAGTTTCTTAAAAGGCGGCGCATCAAATACTGCGTTCTCCCAATCGAAGCCATCTAACCCCGTGTCGTGGTCGTCGTTCTTGACGTATTCCCAATCGGTCTGGCCTTCAGTTTTCATTGCCTCTTTCAGCGACACTCGCGTGATATTCTTTACGTTCATTTCTGCCTGCTCTCCTTGCCGATATTATACGATAATAATCACCGCGGATTGTGTAAATAACTGTTATCTCCAGGCCCCGAACCAATCCGACAGCCAACCATCTTTCTTCTGTTTCAAACATAGACCGCATATTCAGAGTTGGGCCTGAAAATAATTTCACTACATCAGCGAAATCCAGTCGGTGTTTCGCAATATTTAGTTTGCGTTTAGACTCATCCCATTCGAATCTAAGGGCCACTCCACTATGATAATGTATATACATTTGTCAATACAGTACAATTTATGGCTGATTTATTTATTGATTTCATAGAATTGTTAATACTCCGTGACCTCCCCCCAAAACCCTGCGCATGATCGGCCTCATGCGCCTGCTTGAATTCATCGCTCTCAACAAACGCTGGCTTCTGGCCGGGGCGATGATCTCGTTTGGGTCGTCCTTCGGGCAGACGTTTTTCATCTCGATCTTCGCGGGCGAGATTATGGCGGAATTCAACCTGACCGATGGTCAATGGGGCGGGATTTATTCGCTGGGCACCGGCGCTTCCGCGATTGTCATGCTCTATGGCGGAACGCTGTCGGATCGGTTTCGGGCGCGCAATCTTGCCTCGATCGTTCTGGTCTTGCTGGCGGTGGCGGCCCTGTTCATGGCCAATATTCCCGGCGCATGGGCCTTGCCGTTTGCGATTTTCGCGCTGCGGTTTGCGGGGCAAGGAATGATGCCCCATATCGCCGTGGTTGCCATTGTCCGCTGGTTTTCAGCCGCGCGTGGCAAGGCGCTGGCGATTGCCGGTCTGGGCTTTTCGCTGGGCGAGGCGTTGTTGCCGATCCTGTTTGTCAGCCTTCTGACCTTCGTTCAGTGGCGCACGCTTTGGCTGGTTGCCGCCGTTGCCTCACTGGTTCTGATCCCGTTTCTGCTGGTGCTTCTGAAAACCGAGCGCACGCCGCAATCCATCGCCGAAGAACGCAGTTCGGTCGGTATGTATGGCAAGCACTGGAATCGAAAAGATACGCTTGGCCATTGGCTGTTCTGGGTGATTATCCCGCTGATTACCGCGCCCGGTATTTTCAGCACTTCACTGTTCTTTCAACAGGTGCATCTGGCGCAGTCCAAGGGCTGGGCGCATCTGGATTTTGTGGCGCTGTTCCCGCTGTTTACCGTCACCACGGTCCTGTCGATGTTCGCCTATGGCGCGGCGATTGATCGCTTTGGCTGCCGTCGCCTGATGCCGTGGTTTCTGGTGCCGATGGCGCTGGCTTATATGGTGATCGGGCTTGGCGACACGCTTGGCGCGGCCGCATTTGGCTTCATTCTGATGGGGCTGATGCAAGGCGGTGCGGCGACAATTTTCGGGGCGTTCTGGCCCGAGTTTTACGGCACCAAAAGCCTTGGCGCGGTAAAATCTCTGGCCACATCGCTGATGGTTCTGGGGTCTGCCCTTGGGCCGGGGGTGACGGGTGCGCTGATTGATTACGGTATTCCGTTCAAAGATCAGATGGTATTTTTCGCGATCTATATGCTGGCGATCTGTGGGCTGACGTTTTTCGCTATGAAGAAAGCCGCGCCCGCTTTTAACGCTGACGCCTGAGGTAAACGTATAGCGCGCCCGCACCACCGTGTTTTTGCGTGGCTTGTGTCACTTGCAAAACCAGCGGGGAAAGTGGCGCCATGGAAAGCCATTGCGGAACCTGGGATTTCAACACCCCGCGCCGCGAGGGCATGCCACCGATATCAGGTCGCACGGTGCCGCCCTTGCCGGTTATCACCAACAGCAGGCGTTTTCCATCGGCATGGGCGTCACGCACGAAACCGTTCAAGGCAGGGTGCGCCTCGGCTAATGTCATTCCGTGCAGGTCAATCCGCCCGTCCACTTGCAGCTTGCCCTTTTTCAGGCGCTCAAAGTTGCGCTTGTCCATATTGGGCGAGGTTTTGGCGAATTGCTGGTCAAGGTCGGGGTGCAGCTTTTGCAGCTTGGCCGTGGCTTTCGCCAATTGACCCACCCGAAACGGCTGCATTTTCATCGGGGTTGGCAGCGGGCGGGTTTGGGTGGATTTCTTGGGTTGAACCAAAACTGGAACCGTTGGTTTCAGGCGTTCGGTATGCTGGGTGGCCAATGACCAAAGCGAGCGCTCCGCCTCGGTCAGATTGCGTTTCTTTGATTTGCGCATATTTCAACCGCCGTGCACAAGCCGGTTGGCGATTGTAATCGGCAGCAGCACCACCATGCGCCCGCCATTGTTGGTTTTCCCCGCCAATGTACCCGCCGCATCGCCCGAGCCAAAGAAAATATCGGCCCGCTGCGGGCCTTTGATGGCCGAACCTACGTCTTGCGCTATCATCAAACGGCGCATCGGGTTCGCTCCGCCTTTTTCGATCCAGACGGGCGCGCCCATCTGGGTGAATTTTGGATCGACCGCGATCGAGCGCAAGGCCGTGATCGGCCGATCCAACGCCCCTTGCGGACCGGTATCGGTTGTCGAAACTTCAATCCGGCGAAAGAACACATAAGAGGCATTGAACTGCAACGCCTTCTTGCCAGCCTCGGGATTTTTACGCACCCAGTTTCGTATTCCGCCAATCGAGGCGATTTGCTGGCTGATCTGTCCGTTTCGCACCATTTCACGCGCCGCAGAGCGGTAAACATGGCCGTTTTCACCCGCATAACCAACTCGAATGATATTGCCATTGGTCAGCTTGATCCGGCCCGATCCCTGAATATGCAGATAATACGCCTCGACCGGATCATCGATATAGGCGATCTCAAGGCCCTTATGCTCCAGCGCGCCGTTGTCAATTGCGGCGCGGGTCAGGTTCGGGTCTTTCGGCTTTAGATCCTTGGGTTTCATATAGATCGGATATTGGTATTTACCGACTTTATAGAGCGACCCGTTCAGATCGGGCTCAAAATAGCCGGTAAAAAGCGCGTTGTTTTCCGGGCGCACCACGACCGGCACAAAGAAGGTTTCAAAAAAGGTTTTTCCGTTTGGATGGCTGGCAGCCAGTTTGCAAAGGGGTTTCCATTCGGGGCCGTTAATGTCCTTGCAGGATTTCAGAAACGTCGCCAGGGCCGCATCTTGATTATCGTTTTCCCAACCCAAAAGCTGGTCAAAGCGGATAATCCGGCTGGCGTTACCCGCCAGCGCCGCGCTGGTTGATGTCAGAAAAACCGCGCAGCCGAGTATTGCTGCCGCTAACCTCATCCGCCGGTCGAAACCAATTTCCAGTTCGGATCTTCGCTGCCCATGACACGCGCGAATGACCACACGTCTTTCTGGCGCTTGATCTCTTCCGCGTTGCCTTCGACGATCTCACCCGCCTGATCGCGCACGACCGAGGTCAGTTCAGCCACAAACTTGATGGTAACTTCGCCCTCATTGGTGGTGCGATTAAACTCTGCCGCCGTCAGTTTCAACTCGCGCACACCGATAAAGGTGGCGTCAATGCGCAAACCCTCGGCCTCGCGCGCCTCGATGACATTGGCGAAACTGGTATAAACATCACCAGACAGAAATTGCTTCAGCAAATCCTTGTCGCCATCTTCAAACGCCATCAGCAGCATTTCGTAAGCGCCACGCGCACCTGACAGAAACTCGGTCACGTTGAAATCCGGTTCGGCGGTTTTCATGGCGGCAAGGGCAAGGCCCGATTTGCTTTTGGGATCGACGTGATCGGCGATATCGGGATCATCGCCAGCCTCGACAACCTCAAGATTGGGGCGCGAGCGTGCCGGCCCCGACTGCCCGTTCATCTTTGGCTTCTGCTCAAAACCTTCACGAGTTCCAAGCGTGCTTTTGAGGCGCAGCACCAGAAACACGGCAACCCCTGCAAGGACGAGAAGTTGGATGAGGGCATTGCTCATTTTAGGCGGCTCCTGAAATTTTTCACCCGATCATAGTAACCGGGCCGTTTTGCACATATGTATGTCAGGCGCGGGGTCAAGTCCACCACGCGCGCATAATGGAAAGGACAAAGGTTTACCATGTGGCTGTTGCTGATATTCATTGTTGTTCCGATTGTCGAGATCGGGCTGTTCATTCAGGTCGGTGGGGCGATCGGGCTTTGGCCGACACTGGCGATTGTCATTCTGACTGCAATTGCCGGTACAGCCCTGATGCGCGCGCAAGGTATCATGACGCTGAAGCGGCTGCAAAATTCGCTGTCTGACGGCACGAATCCCGCTGATCCTATGGCGCAGGGGGCGATGATCCTTGTGGCGGGGGTTTTATTGCTGACACCTGGGTTTTTCACCGACGGGCTGGGGTTTGCCCTGCTTTTGCCGCCGGTGCGCACGATGCTTATTCGGTGGGCTGCCAGCCGAATCAGGACGGGCGGCTTCACATTTACCGCAAGCACTATGGGCGGCGGTCAGAGCCCGAAACGGCCCCCGCAAGGTTCACAGACAATTGATGGCGACTATTCTGTTTTGGACGATGATGACACACAACCGCCAGAAAACCCTTCTGGCCGGGTGAATCGCTGAAATCAGCCGTTTTGTGCGATTGTCGCGGGTTTATGGACCTGCTAACCATTGCGCCGGACTCAAAAACTTAATTCAGGAGCTGTAAATGGCTGACGAAAACAACAACGAAACCAAGGCCGCCGAAGTGCAGCCGCCCAAGATGCAGGTTCTGGGTCAATTCATCCGCGATATGTCGTTTGAAAACGTCGCCGCGCAGAAGGGTTACGAGGGTAACACCCAGCCGGATATTCAGGTGCAGGTCAATCTTGACGCCCGCAAGCGCGAGAATGACGGCAATTTCGAGGTGATCCTGAAGCTGAACATCGAAAGCAAAAGCAAGGAGATGGACGCGATTCTGTTCATCCTTGAAATTGAATATGGTGGTGTGTTCTCGATTGAAAACGTGCCGGATGACCAGATGCATCCGTTTCTGATGATCGAATGCCCGCGCATGATTTTCCCGTATCTGCGCCGGATCGTTGGCGACGTGACCCGCGACGGTGGTTATCCACCGCTAAACCTTGAAAACATCGATTTCCTGGCGCTTTACCGCAACGAAATCGCCCGGCGTGTCGAGGCCGAGAAGGCCGGTCAACCAATCGCTTAGTGCAGCTTTGACCAGTGGGGGCTGTCCCCCAGGGTTTCGATAAACGCTTTATGCCGCTCCGCTTCCTGATCCGTCAGGCGGGGCGGCAATTTGTTTGGCCGTGCTGACGGTTTCCAGTTTTCTGGTTCGGTCACATTTGAACCGGTCGTTCGCTGCCCCGCCGCCAAAACCAGATCAGGTTGCCGCCCACCGATCAACTCCAGATACACCGCGGCCAGCAATTTGGAGTCAAGCAGCGCCCCGTGTTTTTCGCGGTCTGTATTGTCCACGGCGAACCGCCGACACAGCGCATCAAGCGAGTTTTGCGCGCCCGGAAATTTACGCCGCGCAATTTCCAGCGTGTCAATCGCCTGATCCATCGGCAGTTTGTCGCGATTGACCCAATCCAGCTCGGCATTCAGAAACTTCATATCAAAGCTGGCGTTGTGAATGACCAGTTTTGCGGTGCCGATAAACGCGATGAAATCAGCCGCGATGTCTTTGAAAACCGGTTTGTCGGCCAGAAACTTGTCGGCCAGCCCATGGATATCAAACGCGTCTTTCGGCATGGGGCGCTGGGGGTTGATATATTGGTGATAGGTGTCGCCCGTGGGCATGTGGTTGAACAACTCAACCGCGCCGATTTCAACGATCCGGTCGCCTGAACTGGGATCAAAGCCGGTGGTTTCCGTATCCAGAACGATTTCACGCATTGTTTTTTATCCTGTTCGTGATGTCTTTCAAAACCCGTTCCACAGCCATTTGGGCGGCTTCCAGCGAGGTTGTTTCAATAACATAGTCCGCTTTTGTACGTTTTTCAGCATCCGGCATTTGTGAGAGCAGGATTTTCTCAAAATGTGCTTCGGTCATACCGGCACGCTCCAGAACGCGCTGTTTTTGGGTTTCCGAAGGCGCGCTAACCACAAGAACCGCGTCAACATTGGCCGCACCACCGGTTTCAAACAGCAGAGGCACATCAACGACCACCAGCTTTCGCCCTTTGCTCGCAGCCCGGGCGATGAACTTTTGCCGGTCCTGCGCCACCAGCGGATGCACAATGCGCTCGATCTGTTTGAGCGCGGTTTCATCACGCGCGATCCAGTCGCGCAATCGCGCGCGATCCACCGCCCCTTTGACAATCGCGGCAGGGTGGATTTCACCGATACCAGCAACCGCCGCGCCGCCTTTGCCATAAAGCCGGTGCACCGCAGTATCTGCATCCCAAACCGGCACGCCCAGATCATGGAAAAACCCCGCCGTGGTGGATTTCCCCATACCGATGGAGCCGGTCAGGCCAAGGATGAAGGGCCGCTTGTCAGTCATGGTGCCAAAACCGCCGCGCGCAGGGCGTCATCGACTTTTGGTTTCTTGCGGAACCAGTTTTCAAATCCGGGGACAGCCTGATGCAGCAACATGCCGATACCATCAACCGTCACGCAACCCCTGGCCGCCGCCGCTTTCAGCAGATCGGTTTGCAGGGGCGTATAAACGATATCGGTTACCAGGGTTCCGGCCTTTATCCGGCCAAGATCAATCTGAAGCGGTTGCTGCCCCTGCATGCCCAACGAGGTTGTGTTGATAAGGGTGCAAGCACCTGCCAGCTCACCGCTGATTTTTGTCCAGTCGAGCACTTTGATCCGTGCCCCAAAATGTTCCCGCAGCATATCGGCGCGGTTTCGGGTGCGGTTGGCCAGCCAGATCTCGGGCACCCCTTCAGACAAAAGGGCCGAGATCACCGCCCGCGATGCCCCACCAGCCCCCAGAACCAGGGCCGGGCCGATGCTGGCCTGCCAGCTCGGGGCAAGCTGTTTGACATTCGCGATAAAGCCGTAACCATCTGTATTATCTGCCTGAATTCGCCCGTCCTTGCGAAACGTAATGGTGTTAGCCGCACCAATCAGGGCAGCACGATCGGTGATGACATCAGCCAGCGCCAAAACCGTTTCCTTAAACGGCAAGGTCACGTTCACGCCGCGAAAGCCCAGCGACGGCAGGGATTTCAAACCCTTCTCGAATGTCTCGCGGGTCAGTTCCATCGGGATATAATGGCCGTTAATGCCGTATTTTTGCAGCCAGAACCCATGCAGGCGCGGCGACAGCGAATGGCTGATGGGTGATCCGATCACACCAGCAAGGGGAATTGCGGCGTCATTCATGCTTGAATTGCTCCGATGGTGGCAAGGTGGTTCAGAAGGTCCAGCAATGGCATCCCCAACACGTTGAAATAGTCGCCCTCGATCTTTGAAAACAGTC
>JAADIC010000337.1 GCA_013151535.1 Alphaproteobacteria bacterium
ACCGACATCAACTTTCAGCGCGTACCGGTGGTGGATACGTCCAACCCGTTCATCTCGCGCTCGATCCCGACGCCGGATGAAAGCCTTGTGGTTATCCGTTTCGCCAATCCGCGCGGCATTGATTTCCAGTATCTGACCTCGATGATCCACAATTCCTGGATGAGCCGGGCCAATTCGATTGTGATCCCCGGCAACAAGATGGATCTGGCGATGCAGCTTATCCTGACGCCGCTGATCCTGCGCCTCAAAGACACTGCGCGACGCGCATAAAGGAAGACGACCATGACCAAAGCGAACGAAAAAATGATGGCCAACGCCATTCGCGCCCTTGCGATGGACGCTGTACAAGCGGCCAATTCCGGCCATCCGGGTATGCCGATGGGCATGGCCGATGTGGCGACGGTGCTGTTCAACCGTTTCATCAATATTGATCCTGCCGCGCCAAAATGGGCGGACCGTGATCGTTTCGTTCTGTCCGCCGGTCATGGCTCGATGCTGCTTTATGCGATCCACCATTTGTTGGGCTACGGTGACATGGACATGGATCAAATCCGCAATTTCCGCCAGTTCGGTTATCGCACCGCTGGTCACCCTGAATATGGCCACGCCGACGGTATCGAAACCACCACCGGCCCGTTGGGGCAGGGGATTTCCACCGCTGTTGGCATGGCCTTGGCCGAACGTATGCAAAACGCGCGTTTCGGCGATGATCTGGTGGATCACTATACCTATGTGATTGCCGGTGACGGTTGCCTGATGGAGGGGATCAGCCACGAGGCGATCGACATGGCCGGTCACATGGGCCTCGGCAAATTGGTCGTTTTTTGGGACGATAATTCGATCACCATTGACGGGGCCACCGATATTTCGACCTCAACCGATCAGGCCGCGCGTTTTGATGCCGCTGGCTGGCACACCCAAGCCATTGACGGCCACAACCCCGAGGCAATCGCTGCCGCGATAAAGGCGGCACGAGCTGACAACCGACCTTCCTTGATTGCCTGCAAAACCATCATCGGTTTTGGTTCACCCAACAAACAAGGCACATCCGGTGTTCACGGCGCGGCCCTTGGCCCGGATGAAGTGGCGTTGACGCGCAAGGAACTTGGCTGGGATTATCCGGCTTTTGAAATTCCTGACGGGATCTATGCCGATTGGCACGCTGCGGCTGCGCGTGGGGCGCAAGCGCGCGCCGCTTGGGAGGGTCGCCTGTCCGGCAATGCCAAAGCCAAAGCGCTCAACGCCGCGATTGACGGCAGCGACCGCGCGCCTTTAGCTGCCGCAATGGCCGCTTACAAAGCTGAACTGGTCGCCGACAAACCCAAGGTCGCAACCCGCAAATCTTCGCAAATGGCGCTTGAGATCGTCAATGGCGCGGTTGGCTCCATGGTGGGTGGTTCCGCCGATTTGACCGGCTCGAACCTGACCCGCACATCGGCCATGACGCCGGTTTCAAAGGCCGATTACAGCGGCAATTACATCTATTACGGCGTGCGCGAGCACGGCATGGCTGCGGCCATGAACGGCATCTATCTGCACGGCGGCCTGCGCCCCTATGGCGGTACGTTTCTGGCCTTTGCCGACTATTGTCGCGGCTCGATCCGCCTGTCGGCGCTGATGGGTATTCCGGTCACTTATGTGATGACCCATGACAGCATCGGCCTTGGCGAAGACGGCCCGACCCACCAGCCGGTTGAACATGTGGCCAGCCTGCGGGTCATGCCGAACCTGATGGTGTTCCGCCCCGCAGATGCGGTGGAGGCTGCCGAGGCTTGGGAAATCGCGGTGAATTCCGACGCCACACCAAGCCTGATGGCCCTGTCGCGCCAAGGCTTGCCAACTGTGCGCGATGATGCCAGCGAGAACATGACCGCCAAGGGCATGTATGTGCTGCGCGAGGCTGACGGCGAACGCGATGTAACCCTGATGGCCACCGGTTCCGAGGTTGAAATCGCCCTTGCCGCCGCCGATGCGCTGGCCGCTGATGGCATCAAAGCCGCCGTGGTTTCCGCCCCGTGTTTTGAGTTGTTCGATCAACAAGACGCGGCTTACCGTGCCTCGGTTCTGGGCACCGCCCCGCGTGTTGGCATTGAAGCAGGCGTTGTCACCGGCTGGGAGAAATATCTGGGCGATAATTCCGCCTTTATCGGCATGAGCAGCTTTGGCGCATCCGCCCCGATCAAAGAACTTTACGAACATTTTGGCATCACGGCGGATGCAACCGCTGCTGCCGCCAAATCTCTTTTGAAGACTTAAGACCGAGGAACACCATGACACTCAAAGTAGCAATCAACGGATTTGGCCGCATCGGGCGCAGCAGTTTACGCCTGATTGAAGAGTCATTTGGCGGCCAGATCGAAGTCGTGGCCCTGAACGCGTCCGGCACAATCGAACAGAACATCCACCTTCTGAAATTCGATTCTGTGCATGGCCGGTTCAACAAACAAATTGGCTCGGATAGCAAAAACATGCTGATCGAAGGCCGCAAAATTCGCATGAGTGCCGAGCGTGACCCAAAGGATCTGGATTGGGAAGGTGTCGATCTGGTTCTGGAATGTACCGGTGCGTTCAACAACCGCGAGGCCGCAAGCGCCCATCTGGAGCGTGGTGCCAAGCGGGTGCTGCTGTCAGCCCCCGGAAAGAACGCCGACCAGACCATCGTTTACGGTGTGAACCACGACAAGATTACCGAAAAAGACACGGTGATTTCAGCGGCAAGCTGTACCACCAACTGTCTGGCCCCCGTGGCCATGGTCATGCGCAACGCGGTTGGCATCGAAAAAGGCTTCATGACCACGATCCACGCTTATACCGGCGATCAGCCAACGCTTGATCGTCGCCACAAAGACCCCTATCGCGGCCGCGCCGCCGCCATGTCGATGATCCCGACAACCACCGGGGCCGCCGCCGCTGTTGGCCTTGTGCTGCCTGATCTTCTGGGCAAGCTCGATGGCTCGGCCATTCGTGTGCCAATCCCGAATGTTTCCGTGGTTGACCTCAAATTCATAGCATCGGGTGACACCAGTGTTGACGAGATCAACAAGGCCGCGCTGCAAGCCGCGTCCGGGTCGCTGAACGGTGTTCTGGCCTATGATGAAGAGGCCAAGGTTTCGATTGATTACAACCACACCGAAACCGCCTCGAATTTCGCCGGTCAGCAGACCCGTGTTGACGGTAGTCTGGTGCGGGTTCTCAGTTGGTATGACAACGAGTGGGGCTTCACCAACCAGATGCTGCGCACCGCGCTTGAAATCGGAAAGACGCTTTAATGACCATCACCTCGATCACAGATATCGACGTTAAAGGGAAGGTGCTGGTAATCCGTGCTGATCTGAACGCGCCGATGAAAGACGGTATCGTCACCGACGCCACGCGGATCGAACGGTTCGCCGAAGGGCTGAAACCGCTTCTGGCCAAGGGTGCGCGCGCGGTGGTTCTGTCGCATTTTGCCCGCCCCAAGGGGCAGATTGTGCCGGAAATGTCGCTGGCCCCGATTGCACCTGAACTGGCCAAGGCGCTGGGCACCGATGTGCGGTTCGTCGACGATTGCATTGGCGACGCGCCGCTGGCAGCCTCTGCCGCGCTGCAAGACGGGCAGGTGATCTTGTGCGAAAACCTGCGGTTTCATAAGGGTGAGGAGGCGAATGATCCAGCCTTTGCCGCCCAATTGGCCCAGCTTGGCGAGTTTTACGTCAACGACGCGTTTTCAACCGCGCATCGGGCGCATGCCTCGACCGCCGCGATTGCCGATATTCTGCCAGCCTTTTCCGGCCCGCTGATGGATGAAGAAACCGCCGCTCTTTCCACGGCCTTGGAAAATCCGAAAAGTCCGGCAGTGGCGCTGATTGGCGGGGCCAAGGTCTCCAGCAAGATCGCGGTCCTGAAAAACCTGGTCAAAAAAGTCGACGCGGTGATTATCGGCGGTGGCATGGCCAATACGTTCTTCTTTGCCGATGGCCATGCGGTTGGGAAATCCCTGTGCGAAGAAGATCAGGTTGAAACCGTGCGCGAAATCCAAAAACTGGCGAAAGCGGCGAATTGTGAACTCGTGCTGCCTCTGGACATCGTTTACGCCTTCAAATTCGCTGACAGCGCGCGCAGTTTCATCGCGGATGTGACCGAATGCCCCGAGGACGGGATCATTCTGGATGCTGGCCCGAAATCGGTCATCCGCTTTCGCTCGGTTCTGGCAAATGCCCAGACTGTGCTGTGGAACGGCCCGCTTGGTGCCTTTGAAATGCGTCCGTTCGAGCAGGCAACCAAACAGGTGGCGCTGGAAGTGGCTGAACTGACCCGTGACGGGCTTGTGACCTCGGTTGCGGGCGGTGGTGATACGGTTGCGGCACTTAACATGGCTGGTGTGGCCGAAGATTTCACTTATATTTCAAGCGCTGGCGGGGCGTTCCTTGAATGGCTTGAAGGCAAAGAATTACCGGGCATCGCGGCCCTTGACCGCGATCAGGCGGCTTAACGGGAGAAAACGACATGTCCTTGATAACATTACGACAATTGCTGGATCACGCGGCTGAAAACGGTTACGGTGTGCCCGCGTTCAACATCAACAACATGGAGCAGGGCCTTGCGATCATGCAGGCCGCGTCAAAATGCGACGCCCCGGTGATTATGCAGGCCAGCCGCGGCGCACGGTCTTACGCCGGGGACATTATGCTGCGCCACATGATCCAGGCATTGGCGGAAATGTATCCCGGTAATCCGATCTGTATGCATCAGGATCACGGCAATAACGAAGCCACTTGCTCAAGCGCCATCCGCCACGGGTTCACATCCGTGATGATGGATGGTTCGCTTGAAGCCGACATGAAAACCCCGGCGTCATATGAATACAACGTCGACATCACCGAGCGTGTATCGCGCATGGCCCATTGGGTCGGTGCCAGCGTTGAAGGTGAGCTTGGTGTGCTTGGTTCGCTTGAAACTGGCGAGGCTGCCGAAGAAGACGGCTCCGGCGCGGTTGGCAAGTTGTCGATGGATCAACTGTTGACAGATCCCGACGAGGCCAAGGATTTCGTGCAGAAAACCAAGGTCGATGCGCTGGCGATTGCCTGCGGCACATCCCATGGCGCTTATAAATTCAGTTCCAAACCAACGGGCGAAACACTGGCGATCAAACAGATCGAAGCCATCCACGCCAAAATCCCCGATGTGCATCTCGTGATGCACGGCTCATCATCAGTGCCGCAGTATCTGCAAGATTTGATTAACGAGTATGGCGGCGACATGGCGCAAACCTACGGTGTGCCGGTCGAAGAGATCGAGCGCGGCATCAAATCGGGTGTGCGCAAGGTCAATATTGACACCGATTGCCGCATGGCCATGACCGGCCAGTTCCGCAAAGTCGCTCAGGAAACGCCGTCGCAATTCGACCCGCGTAAATTCCTGATCCCCGCAATGGACGAGATGGAAAAACTCTGCCTCGACCGCTTTGAACGTTTCGGCACTGCCGGCAACGCTTCAAAAATCAAGGTCATTGATATCGACGATATGGCCAAACGCTACAGTGATGGATCGCTTGATCCGGTAACTGGATAAACCAACCCCCGCCCCGCCTATCCGGGCCTAACTAATGAAAATTGCGCGACCCCTCATTCGCGAAGCAATACCGCTTTGCCTGAAGGTGCCAACAAAAGGAGACATATTATGGATCAGTCAGATCGCTATGCCGACCTCTCACTCACCGAAGAAGGCCTGATTGCCGGCGGCAAGCATGTGCTTGTGGCCTATATCATGAAGCCCAAGGCGGGTTTTGGCGGCTATCTTGAAACCGCCGCCCACTTTGCCGCCGAAAGTTCGACCGGCACAAATGTGGCCGTGTCCACCACCGATGATTTCACCCGTGGCGTTGACGCCATTGTTTACGAAATTGACGAAGCCACCAGCCTGATGAAGATCGCCTATCCGATTGATTTGTTTGATCGCAACATCATTGACGGGCGCGCCATGCTGGCCTCGTTCCTGACGCTGTGCATTGGCAACAATCAGGGCATGGGCGATGTCGAGCACGCCAAAATCCACGATTTCTATGTGCCGCCCACCTATCTGCGCCTGTTTGATGGCCCCGCAACCACGATTTCCGATCTGTGGAAGGTTCTGGGGCGTCCGCATGTGGATGGTGGTTTCATCGTTGGTACGATCATCAAGCCGAAACTGGGCCTGCGTCCGGCACCTTTTGCCAATGCGTGTTATGATTTTTGGCTGGGTGGCGACTTTATCAAGAACGATGAGCCGCAAGGCAATCAGGTTTTTGCACCGCTCAAGGATACCATCACACTGGTGGCGGATGCCATGAAGCGCGCGCAGGATGAAACCGGACAGCCAAAACTGTTCTCGGCCAATATCACCGCTGACGACCATCACGAGATGGTTGCCCGGGGCGAGTTCATTCTGGAAGCCTTTGGCGAGAACGCCGATCATGTGGCGTTTCTTGTCGATGGCTATGTTGCAGGTCCAGCCGCGATCACAACCGCGCGCCGCACTTTCCCCAACCAGTACCTGCACTATCACCGTGCAGGTCACGGGGCGGTCACATCGCCCAGCGCGATGCGCGGTTACACCGCCTTTGTTTTGTCGAAAATGGCGCGGATGCAGGGGGCTTCCGGTATCCATACCGGCACCATGGGTTTCGGTAAAATGGAAGGCGAAGCGGCTGACAAGCTGATGGCCTATATGATAACCGACGACAGTGCGGATGGTCCATATTACCATCAGGAATGGGCTGGCATGAAGCCGACGACGCCAATTATCTCGGGTGGTATGAACGCGCTCCGGATGCCGGGTTTCTTCAAGAACCTTGGCCACTCCAACCTGATCCTGACTGCTGGTGGTGGCGCGTTTGGCCATATCGATGGGGCCGCCGAGGGGGCCCAATCCTTGCGTCAGGCCGAGCAATGCTGGAAAGAGGGTGCAGACCCGATCGAGTTTGCAAAAGACCACAAGCAGTTCGCGCGTGCCTTTGAAAGCTTCCCCGGCGATGCGGATGCGATCTATCCCGGCTGGCGTGACGCCCTGCGGATCAATACAGCCGCATAAAGAAATCGTAGGTCGGACAATTGTCCGGCCTACGCCCCTAAACAGGAGAATAAAATGCCCTTTGACCGTTCCATCAAAATCGCCCCTTCCATACTTGCCTCGGATTTCGCCAATTTCGGTGCGGAATGCGAAGCGATTGAAGCCCAAGGTTGCGACTGGGTGCATGTTGACGTGATGGACGGGCATTTCGTGCCAGCAATTACCTTCGGTCCGGCCACCTGTGCCGCCATCCGCCCGCATATCAAAACCGTGATGGATGTGCATCTGATGATCGCGCCGGTTGATGCTTATCTGAAAGACTTCGCCGATGCCGGTGCCGATATTCTGACCCTTCACGCCGAGGCTGGCCCGCATCTACACCGCTCGCTTCAGCATATCCGCGCGCTGGGCTGCAAGGCCGGTGTCGCGCTCAACCCATCCACGCCAGCCTCCGCGCTTGAATACGTCATGGATCTGGTTGATCTGGTTTGTGTGATGACCGTGAACCCCGGTTTCGGCGGGCAGAAATTCATCCACTCGCAAGTGGCAAAGACCGCTGAAATCCGGGCCATGATTGGTGATCGGCCCATCCATATCGAAATTGACGGCGGCATCACGCCTCAAACCGCGCCCCTGATGGCTGCCGCCGGTGCCGATGTTCTGGTGGCTGGGTCCGCCGTGTTCAAAGGTGGCAGCGTCAACAATCCGGCCCCATATGGCGATAACATCCGCGCCATCCGCGCCGCCGCCAAGGCTGCGCAATAATGCCGATCAAGGCGATCATATTTGACGTTGACGGTACCCTGTCGGAAACCGAAGAGGCGCACCGTCAGGCTTTCAACAAGACCTTCGTCGAATTCGGCCTGCAATGGGAATGGTCGCAAGAGCTTTACGCTGAATTGCTGAAAACCACCGGTGGCAAGGAACGCATGGCCGCCTATGTAACCAACCATTTGAACGAGACGCCGGACACCGCCAAAATCGCCGAAATCCACAAACGCAAAACCGCGATATATGGCGAGCTGATCGACAGCGGCATGGCCGATTTGCGCGCTGGTATCGCCGATCTGATTACGGATGCGAAAAAGAACGGCATCCGCGTCGCTGTGGCCACAACCACCAACCGCCCGAATGTCGACCGTCTGGCCGCGGCCTGTTTCGGGCAACCGGCGAGCGAGGTGTTTGAGGTGATCGCGGCAGGTGATGAAGTGCAAAACAAAAAGCCAGCGCCTGACGTGTTCAATCTGGCCGTAAAAGGCCTCGGCCTTGACCCCGCCGAATGTGTCGGGCTTGAGGACAGTCGCAATGGTTTGCTGTCTTGTAACGGCGCGGGCGTACCTTGCATCGTTTCGCCCGGAGTCTACACACTTGGCTCCGATTTTAGCGAAGCCGCTGCCGTGATCGACTGTTTTTCGCAGATCGACACGGTCGCCAAACTCAACCAAGTGATGGAGGGTTAAAAATGGCCGCTGTTCCCCCCACCTGTGATTTCGGCTGGCAAGCGCCGGAGTTTTCCTTGCCCGCCACCGACGGCAAGACCTACACGCTCAGCGATATTCAGGGGCCAAACGGCACGCTGATAATGTTCATCTGCAACCATTGCCCCTATGTTCTGGCCGTGCTCGATCGCATCCTGCGTGACGCGCGCGCGTTGCAGAAGCTTGGTATCGGCGTGGTGGCGATCTCGTCGAATGACGTGACGGCCTATCCGCAAGACAGCTTTGAAAATATGGCCGCGATGGCCAGCGAACACGGGTTTTCCTTCCCGTATCTCTATGACGAAAGCCAAGCCGTGGCGCGCGCCTATGATGCGGCCTGCACCCCCGATTTCTTTGGTTTCAACGCCAAGCGAGAATTGCAATATCGCGGCAGACTTGATGCCTCGCGCAAAGAGGCAGGGCCAGCCGATTTGCGCCGTGATCTAAATGAAGCGATGAAACAAGTCGCCGAAACAGCGCAGGGACCGATGGACCAAATCCCGTCGATGGGCTGCTCGATCAAATGGAAGGAAACACCATGAAAGCGGTCATTTTCGATCTTGACGGAACGCTGGTTGATTCAGCACCTGATATTCACGCCGCCGCCAACGCGCTGCTGCGCGCCATGGGCTATCAACCGATGTCCTACGAAACCATTTGTTCGTTCATCGGCAATGGTATCCCGAAACTGGTCGAGCGGGTGATGATCGCCGCCCATATCGAGGTGACCCCGGAACGTCACGCCGATCTTACCAAAACGTTCATCGAACTATATGCCGAAAAACCGGCGGCCAAAACCACCCTTTACCCCGGCGTTCTGGCCCTGCTCGATCATTTGAAAGCACAAGGTTTCGCGCTGGGAGTTTGCACGAATAAAAACCTCGGCCTAACAAATCAGGTGCTTGAGGGCATGGGCATCGCCAAGTATTTCGGCGCAGTCATTGGCGGCGATAGCCTGCCCGTGCGCAAGCCCGACCCCGAACCATTCTTTGAAACCGCCCGCCTGCTTGGTGCGCAAGATGTGGTCTATATCGGCGACAGCGAGGTTGACGCCGCAACCGCCAAAGCCGCCAAAGTGCCGTTCGGCCTGTTTACCGAAGGCTATCGCAAAACCGCCGTAGCGTTGATCCCGCACAGTTTTGCCTTCTCGGATTTTGGCGATCTGGCCGAACTGATCGATGGCGTGTTTTTGCAAGACGACGCCGCCTAAACTCCGAACAGGGCCTTAGCAAATTTCGGATAGGGATCGGCAATCTCGCGCGCGATTTTGCCCCGCAGCAGTTTCAGTCGCTCGGGTTCGGGCGCGGGAGTTGTGGGAATATCGGCATCCCGATCAAAGTCAAAGCCGGTATTATCCAGAATTTCCTCCAGCGAATGTCCGGGATGAATACTGGTCAGATGAAACCGCGCGCGTGCCTTGTCGAAATGAAACAGCCCCAGATTTGTGACCAGCGCATAAGGGCCACCGGGGCGATAAACGCCCGTATCCGAAATCCCCGGCGCGCTGATGAAATCAACTTTTTCCACCATGGTACGCCGCGTATGCTCCTCGCGAAACAGGATGACGCGCGGCACGATATAGTACAAAAACGCCGAGCCGAACGAGCCTGACCAGCGTACGCTTTGCTGCGGATAATCACCAATGCCGACCAGATTGATATTGGCCCTCCCGTCGATCTGCCCACCGCTCAAAAAAAACGCCCCGATCCGCCCCTGCGCGGCGCGATCAAACAAATCGCCCGCGCCATCGTTCAGGGTTTGCAAATGGCGACTGTTCAACACGGTCACACGGGTCTGCCCGCCGGACAATTCACGCTGCAACAAAGTGGCCGAGCCGGGAATGGGCGAGGATACCCCGACCGCCACATGATCCACGCCACGAAGCAGGCGCGCGATCACGCAGATCAGCAGTTCTTCGGGTTGATAGCCCATCTATTTCGCCGCCTCAGCATAGGCCGCCAAAGCCTGCGTATCCGGTTCATAGCACCCCTCAAGCCCCAGCGGCCACGCGCCTTTTTCGGCCACGACAACCCCGCTGATGAACATCTCGGGGATGGTGGCCGGCGCGCGCAAATCGTCCGCCATCAGGTCGTAATCCACCACCTTTTCAACCGTCACCAGCGTGGTTTTCGCCGCATGGGCCATGGTCATCAGCTCGCGCATCTTGCCGATCCAGACATTGCCGAACCGATCCGCAAGTGGCGCATGAAACAGGGCGATATCTGGCACAATCGCGGGCAACAGCACAATCGGATCACCGCCATCCGCCATCGGATTGTCAATCACGCGATAATCGGGCCGGTTGGCCAAAATGTCCGAGCCGATCAAGCCGCGCATGGGAAAGAACGGCACACCCTTTTCACCGGCTTGCAGGCCCGACACAATCG
>JAADIC010000170.1:0-2552 GCA_013151535.1 Alphaproteobacteria bacterium
TCACGATACCCCATGAAAGGTTCTGGCGGGCTGGGCAATACCCGTGACAGGGTGTCTGCGCCAACCATTTTGGCGGCGTCCTGCAGCCGTTTTATCATCGCGCGGTCGATCACCCCGATTACCGCCGCATCAATCGCGTGGTGGCGGTGGTCATCGCGGTTCTTGCGGTTGTGATCGCCAAGGTTCAGCCCCCAGCGGTGGCGCAGCATCGCCGTCATCCGGCCGGGCAGCATCCAGACATGGTTGCGCCTGATGCCATCGCTGTCAGCCTTGTCGAACAACGCCTCGGCATAGGCGCGCACCACCCGGGCAAGATAGCCGGTGGCGTGGAGCTGGCGATCATCAAAGCTCTTTTGTTCCTCAAACACCTCCATCGCATCGGCCAGGAATCGCCAGGCCTTGTTGCGTGGCAGGTGTTTGGTTCGCGCGATCATTGCACCCTGATCAAAAATACCCTGCGCCGCCGCTTGCCCCGGCGACAGAGTGCCCTTGCGCCGGTTTTCATCGCGAAACGCAAGGGTTTTGTTGGCGGGGCTGTCATCGAAGGTTTCGGCGAAGGGCAGGATATGCTCGATCTCGACCGCGTCTGAATGCAATTCAGCAAGGCAAATCTGACGCCCCGAAAACGGGCTGCACCGATCGGCTTCGTTCCGCCCCAATTCCTCCCAAAGCCGCATTTTCAGGAAACGGGCCCCAACGCGCTGACCGGGCTGCAAATGCCCCGCCTCTTCAAGTTCAGCGCGAAACCGGTCATTTTGGCGCGCGTTGCTTTTTATCAGCTTGTCGATCTCGTCCTTTTCTTTTGGTGATTTGCTCAGATCACGCGCCGCCTCCAACACCACCTCAGTGGGTTTGCCATATTCGCGGATCAGCATATTCATCACCCGGCGGAACTGCCCCAATGCGATATGCACCGTTGGATTGGTGATTTTACCAAGGCGTTTGTCATGGGGGCCCGCAGGATTATCAGTGCCGTTGCCCAGCATCCGGCGCAGTACCGGCAGTTCATTGTAACGCGGCAGCACCGCCACGCCGTCCTCGGGGCGAAAATCACTATGGTTGATATCAGCGTCCGACAGGATTGGTGCGCGCAGGACAGCCTCGGTGAAATCAATCGCGTCACTGCGCATTTCGGCGACCAATTCCTCGATCACCTGTTTGCAAAACCGCATATGCCGCTCGGGCAATCGCACCTTTTCAACCGCCGCAGCAGTGGCGGCGTCAAGGCCAAGGCTTTGCATCAGCCATTCGATCAGCACCTCCGGGCTTTCGCTTTGGGTCAGGTTGTTCAGGATGCTTTCGCGCAACAATGTGTCATAGCTGGCCCATTCAGCCGCCAATGGACCGGGTTTCTTTTTCGTGCCCAGCAAAACCGCCGCCACCTGATTGAAATGCAGATGCTTCAGCCCCCCTTCTTGCAGGTTGATCCCGTCCGGTGAGGCCAGACCAAGCAACTTGCGCACCCGTGTCCATGTCAGCTTTTCGCCACCGTTGAGCGTGTTGAACAACACCGTGCGCCGGTCCAGATCAATCGGGTATTCAACGGATGCGCGGATTATGCGCAGGTTCGCCAACTCCTGCAAAATGATGAAGGCTTGTGCTGCCGGATGCCATCGAGGCAGGCGATCCTTGTCAGGAAAGAACGTGCAGCGCCCCGGCAAAACAGGCTTTAGCGGGCGTTGAAAAAATATCGTATAGTCCCGCAGCCGATCACGCAATTCATCGTCCAGCGCGTGATGCCTGGCCTGTTCGGCCCAGATCACATCAAACTCATCCAGCAACATGTCGCGGGTCGGGTAAAAGTCGTAATGTTTGTCGGCGTTTTCGCCCTTGGCGCGCACCCGCACGCCCTGCCCGCCTTGCAACCGCGCCCACAGATAGGCGCCATACGTCAGGTGCCCGCCGGCCCGCAGCTCTTTTCGCAATTCGAGGCTTGCGTGATCTATCAATCCGCCATCATCCTCGGGTTTGTCAGCTTTGCGATTACTTTTGAAACCACGGTGTTTGGAGATATGCCACAACGCGCGGCCCAGTTCATGCAGCGATACTTTTTCCTGTGCCGCGCGGGAACGCAGGCGATAAGGGTTGGCGCAGTCTTCAGGACTGGCGTCGATACAGGCCTGCTTGGGATGACGACAGTCAAAAACTTCGTCCCGCTGCTCCGCCTCTGGCGCAAGCAAACCTGCGGCCTCAAGATCCGCCAGCAATTGGCGGCGTCGTTTCAATTTACGATCCTGCCCCTTGCGAAGTGATCGCGGAAGCTGTCGCCCCGCCGCGTTTGAATCCCCGCTTTTGGGATCGCGCCCATCCTCAAAAATACGCACCCCAAGACGTTCCAGCGCAATTGGCTTTTTTGTCCGTTTATCCAGTTCAAAAACCGACCAGCCGACAGAGGTTGTACCAAGGTCAAAAGCAAATCTATATGTTTTCATTCTACTATCCAATCTTGACTTATCAGATCAGTATATGCGAAATTGCACTCATCTTCTAGCAGAAGAAGCGGCGTGGTCTTTCCCGCGATAAGGTTTATACCACACCATTGAGGCAGGCTG
>JAADIC010000170.1:2558-13362 GCA_013151535.1 Alphaproteobacteria bacterium
GGCCTGCCTCGTTCTGATTGGGGAACCTCCGAACAACGCACCCTCTCGGCATTTTTGCAAAAAAATCAGCCCCCGCCCGCTGCAGACCATGCGCGCATTGTCCGAGGCCGCAGTTTTTTAGTCCGCTGCTTCGCGGTCAGTCCTCAACGTCGTTCATCGGTGAACCATGGGAGTACTCTTGGTGTTTCAATCCGCTGTTTCGCGGTCAGTCCTCAACGTCTGGCTATCTGCCACAGAGGCGCGTGTCTTTGCGTTTCAATCCGCTGTTTCGCGGTCAGTCCTCAACGTCTGACGGCATCACGCAGGTCCAGCACGATTTCGTGTTTCAATCCGCTGTTTCGCGGTCGGTCCTCAACGTCCTGATGGATGGCTCGCGCCGCATGCTGTCGATGGTGAGATCACCTACCCGCACAAACGCGGATTGAAACCATGTCCCGGACTTGATCCGGGACCTCTCACCTCATGCACGACCCTCAAAGGGTTCACCCGCCGTCAGAGGCCCCGGCGCGGGGGCCGGGGTTCGGGCGAATGTGCGAATCCGATCAGATTGGCTTCGCGCTATAACAGCCAGTACCCCGCGTCGCTTTCAAATGGTGCGCCGTCGCCGAAAACCCGTGAGCGGCGCTCGCCGTCATGGCCGATTACATAGACCCTTAAACTATCGCCTTCACCCAGATGGGCGGCCAGACGCTGGCACAGGGCCTCGGTCTTTTGTCGGCTGATGCGCACTTCAAACACCGAATATTGCACCCTTGTGGCGTTATCTTCCAGCAGATGCGCAATTTTGCGGCGGCGTTTATCTTGCGACACATCATAGCTGAACACCGTCAGCATTTCGCCGCGCGCCATCGCTCAGGCCTGCATCAGATAGGGGGTGAACAGGGTCATATCCTGCGCCCGCAAGGCCCGCGCCAGATCAACCGCTTGCCGGCGCATCATTGGCCGCCACGCCAGCTTGCCCTTGCGCCCGGTGATATTGACCCGCCGGGCCACGGCCTGCTCATAGCCTTTGATGATCGCCGAAACCGCATCGCGGCTGAGGCGCACTGACTTGTCCGGCAAGGGGGTGAACATCTCGGCGCGCAGGCGGCTGGAGTTGAACAGAAACGCCGCCAGCCCCTCGCTCAGTGGGGCGCGAAACGGCTCCATCATGTCATAGACGCAGGCATCCCCCCGGTCGCGCGCCACATGCAGCGCCCCGAAACCGGGATGCAGCCCCGCCGCCAGAACCGCCGTGTTCACATCGCGCGCCAGCATCGCCGTCAGATAGTTCACGCAGGCATTCAGCCCGCCCCGGGCCGGGCGCTGGCGGCGAAAAGGAGTGGGCGCGTCTTTGACCAACAGGCCAAGGGCGGGCCAGTATTCAGCCCCGACCGCGCCTTCGATGCCGCGCAGACCGTCGACAGTGTCAAGCTGATCCAGCTTGCGCAGATGCCGCCCCATGGCGGCCAGTGCGCGGGTCACATCCGGGTTATCCTGACGTCGGTTCAGGCGAAACAACTGGGTGCGCTGGTTGCGGATGCGGGCATCGACAAGGGCGCGGGCCAGTTGGGTTTGCGACGATGCCGCCAGCACCGCGCGGGCCTGCTCAAGATGCAAGTCCGCCCGCCCGGCAACCGGTGCGCGAAGGGTACCGCGCAGCTCGCCAAAACCGTTGACCAGCGCCAGATCGGTTTCGGTGGCCAGACAATGCTCGTAAACCGCCGGATCGGCACTGGCGGCGGGGCCGATTTCGATCCGGTCGACACGGTTATGCGAGATCGCAACGACCTCCCGGCCCTCGCGCCCCTGCACCACAAAGGACAGGTTGCGCAGCACCACTTTGCGCCCCGGCTCCATCACATAAAGCACCCGCGCCCCAGCGTCATAACCGGATTTTCGCTCGTGTTCCTTCGTCGCCTGATTTGCCGCACCGGTCGCATCCACCTTGGCCAGTTCGCGCATAATCACCAGCGGGTCCTCGTCCGGGTCAGATATCTGCGCCAAGGTGAAGCTGCGCACGAACATATGGCCGAGAAACTCAAAGCCACGCTCAAAATCAACCACCCTTGTGCCGCCCGGGTGCATTTCCAGCCCGTGCTCGGCCAGCACTTCAACCACGTCCCGCAGGGCGGTTTCGGCGTCGCGGCGTTTCTTGCACAGCACCACAAAATCATCGGCAAAGCGGATCAGGCGCACGCCACGCCCCGCCATCGCCTCGTCCAGCGCATCGAGATAGAGGTTGGCCAGAAGCGGCGACAGGGGCGAGCCCTGCGCCACCGCGCGCCCCAGAACCCCGGTTTCCTGGGAAAGCTGCGCCAGCGTCAGCGCCACCAGATCGATGATTTCGACCGCGCCAGCCTCGCCCCGCAGGGCGATTTCAAGTTTCCTGAGCAGCAGATCATGGCGGATATTGTCGAAATACCCGACGATATCAGCCTCGATCACATGCCAGAACCCGGCCTTGCGCCAACGCCCGATCGCCGCCACCGCCTGTTGCACCGAGCGGCCCGGGCGATAGGCATACGAGCTGTCCTCGAATTGCGGCTCCAGCACCGGGCTTAAAACCTGCGCCAGTGCGGTGTGCAGGATACGATCCTCGATCGACGGGATCATCAGGATGCGCTTGCCGCCATTCTTTTTGCTGATGGCGACCTGACGATAGGGGCCGGGGCGGTATTTGCCGCGCCGCAGCTTATCCGCCAACTCGGCGATACGACGCAGCGCGCCGGGGCTGAACGCGGCAATGCTGACATTATCGCCCCCCGCACACCCATTGTTGGCGCGCACCTTGGCCCAGGCCTGATCCATCTGGCGCAGCGAAAGAAGGTTTTGCCACAGCGATGGTTTTGCGCTAGCGTTCATCTGTAGCTCCAAAAACGGCGTGAATCGGTGATTCAGGTTCAGAAATATGGTAATATGATGATAAATAACGATAAAAAGGAGGGTGAACGGCAAAAACCAGTGAAATATTGGGGAATTCAGAGGAATGGATGGCTCGCATACAGAAACACTACCGGTTTTCAGAGAAATATCAATGCATTGCAAAAGATGAGTAGCGACGCATTGCCCGCATGAAGGCGGATTGAAACAAGACCCGCAATTTGAAGGCGTGCCGATCGACGTGTAGCGACGCATTGCCCGCATGAACGCGGATTGAAACCTGATCGCCACTGGCAATCGCTTCCTCTACTTGTAGCGACGCATTGCCCGCATGAAGGCGGATTGAAACGTGCAGCGTAGACGGTAAGGCGGGGGGTTCAGGTAGCGACGCATTGCCCGCATGAACGCGGATTGCTTTGTCGGGGGTGTTTGCCTGAGTGGGCTTATGCAACAGGATCTCGCCATGCGCTGGGTTTTGCAGAATCCATGCTGCCTCAAATAGAACGCGAAATACCGCGATCAACAGCCGCCGGAAATACCACCGCGTTCGATCATCTCGTTTGATATTTCCAGATAGGCACTGCGCCAGGCATTCTGCATTTCCGGGGTGAATTCAGGCCCGAGGGATTCTTGAAACGTGTCGATAAGCGCCTCTCCCATCGGGGCGAAATGACCGGCCACGACACCCAAATTCGCGTGCCCCTCGCCCAGAGGTTTCAGTTCTGCGTGCAAGACGTCCGGATCCTTCAGGGCGACGACGATTGTTTTCAGCGTGCTCATGAATTTCATGCTTTGGCCCGATAAATCCTCGCGGAACATGGCGCGCAATTCGGGGGCCCGGTTAAACAGATGTTGATAAAAACGCGTGGATATGGCGGCCAGATCCTCTGGCGGGATCATGTCAAAGCTCCGCAATACCTCGCTGATTTCCTGATTTGAGACTGGCACAGCCCAATCCTCCGTTCTGCAGACCACAGCAGATTAGCATCCAATCGGCTGGAAAAGTTTGTTCTATATCAATTACATTTCGCAAGGGTCATTTTACACCGAACGAACTCGGCAAATCCAAACATTTGGCTGACGGGGTGGCGCGTTGAAAACGACTGCTGAAAAAGCACGCATCGCGGTAGACTGGTTACAGAACATTGACTAACGTTCGTGTTGAACAGATTGAGTCGAGGCTGACATGAAGGTTGACCGCAATCGAGACGCAGAGGTCCGCAACCGGGATCAGGGGGACGCTGGTGTCGATGCCGCGCAGGACGTTCATCATTCCGATGACCCCCGAGATTTTGGCTGGGTCCACGAGAACGTGCCATGTCAATCTGCCTGCCCGGCAGGCACCGATATTCCAGCCTATATTTTGGCGATACTACAGGGCAAGCGGGGCCTGTCTTACGAAATCAATCGCGAAGCCAACGTGTTGCCGGGGGTTCTGGGGCGCATTTGCTCGCGCCCCTGCGAGGATCAGTGCCGCCATGGTTGGCCCGGAAACGGCGAGCCTGTCAGCATTTGCCATCTCAAAAGGGCGGCGGCCGACCTCAAGGATATTGGCCATCGCCTGAACGAGAGCCTCTATGGCCCATCGGGTAAAAGGGTTGCGATTGTCGGCTCGGGCCCGGCGGGAATTGCGGCGGCGCATGATCTGTCGCTGATGGGGCATGATGTAACGCTGTTTGAGCGTGAAAAACAAGCTGGCGGCATGCTGATGTACGGCATTCCCGAGTTCAGGCTTCCGCGTGATATCCTGCGCGAGGAAATACATAATGCGCTGCGTCTGGGGGTTGATCTGAAAACCGGTGTCAGCATTGGCAACGGCAAAGGTGAAACGCCCTTGAGCGAATTGCGCAATAATTATGACGCGGTTCTGTTGGCGACCGGATGCATGGCGGCAACCGATTTACCGCTGCGCGACGCGCTCAAGGGTGGCAGCGTCGATGAGATCACCAACATCGAATACGGCTTTGATTTCCTGCTGGATTTACACCGCGGTCTTGAAAAGAAGGTTGGCAAACGGGTCGCGGTTGTTGGCGCCGGTTTTACCGCGCTGGATTGCGCCCGCGTCGCCCGCAGATTGGGGGCAGAAGACGTCACCATTCATTTGCGCACGACCGAGGAATATATCCCGGTCACCAAGGATGAAATCCTCGAAGCCAAGCGCGAAGATGTTGCCCTGCTGGGCTTAAGAACCCCTGTGGGAATTCACAGCACCAAAGATGGCCGCCTTAAATCCGTCGAGTTTGTCCAAAACCGTTTGGGCGGCTGGCGCGAAAACGGGCGTCGCAAAGCGATTGCCATCGAGGCTTCTGAATTTGAGTTTGATTGCGACACGCTTCTGGTCGCGATTGGTCAAAAGACCGCGCATGATTTCCTTGATGACAAGTTGACATTTGATCGTTGGGGCAATGCCAGTATCAATGAAAACGGGATGACGTCGCTTGTGGGCGTTTTTGCGGCAGGTGATTATGTCAAGGGGGCCAGCACAGTGATCGAGGCGGTCGGACAGGGCCGTGAAATCGCAAAAGGCATTGATACATGGCTGGTGGGAAAACCCAGATACAAACAGGTGGTTCGGATCGAAAAAGTAACCGAACCCCTGCGCGAGCGGTCATTTGATTTCATCGCGCGCTGCCATATGCCGACCGCAGAAATCGAAGGCCGAAGCGCCAGTCTTGGTTTGGAAGTTGAAAACGGCTTTGATGAAGACCTTTCGCATCAAGAGGCCAAGCGCTGTTATCTCTGCAACCTGAAATACAACATCGATGTCGATAATTGCATCTATTGCCGGGCCTGCATCGAAGTTGCGCCAAAGAATTGCATCAAGATGGTTGAAGGTATCAAAATCAACCAAGACGGCACCTATGGCGATTTGCAGGAAACGACCGAGTGGGACCATGTCGGCGCGATCTGGATCGATAACAACGAATGCATCCGTTGTGGCGCATGTTACAATGTGTGCCCGACCAACTGTATCTCGATCACCCGCAACCAACTTGTTCAGCGGGAGTTCTAGAGAATGGCAAGCCCAATTCACCATGTCATCATCGGAAGTGGCAGCGCAGGTTTCGGGGCTGCTAAAACGCTGCGGGCGGCGGATCAGAATTGTCGTGTCACCATGATTACAATGGACAGCCTGCCATTTTACCAGCGCTATGCCCTGCCGCAGATTTTTCGTGGCCGGCAGGACTGGCGCGAGCTGCTGGAAGTGCCGCCAGCAAAATACGACGAGTTGGATATCAAACTTCGCCGGCGCACCCGTGTGGTCGAAGTCGACGGTTCAAACCAGATTATTTCGCTCGCGCATCAGGAAACCGTTGCCTATGACCGCCTGCTTGTATGCACCGGCGGGCGCAGTTATCTGCCAGAAAACCTGACCAGCCAGGTTGATCTGATACATAGTTTCGGCTCCTACGAAGCCGCGATGCAGGTTTTCAAAGACCTGCCAAAAGGTGGATCCGTCATAATGATCGGCGGTGATATGATTGGCATTGATCTTGCCCTTACGCTGCTTGATTCAGGTTACAAAGTCACGTTGATTGCCAACCAGCAAACCTTCTGGCCGCATGATCTGACAGCAAAACAACAAAAACCTCTTTTGAAAGCGCTTGAAGCAAAGGGCATGATCGTGTTTTCGGATTCCCGGCCGATCGGGGTTTCTGACAAATGCACCAACTCCGCCACCCGCTGTGTGACGCTCGAAGACACAACCGAAGTGCTCGGTGATGTCGTGTTGTCATTTTGCGGCCTGTCACCAGCGGTTGAATTCATGCTTGGGGCCGACGTTGATATTGAACGCGGCATATTGGTGAACCCGGAACTGCGCACCTCCAACGAAACGATCTGGGCGGCGGGCGATGTCTGCCAGATTTGGCATGATACGGAAAAAACCTATAAATTCTATCACGGCTGGAAAAATGTCCGCATGATGGGCGAACTTGCTGCACGCAACATGCTGGGTGGGCACGATATTTTTGATGTCAACGTTGAAGATCAGATCGGTGTTGAACCTGACGGGCAGCTCAAATCAACATTCTGGACCCATTGACCATGATGAACCGCACCGGAACAGACATTCAGATCGCCATTTGCGGCTCGGCCGGGGATGGCACAATCGCCTCGGGTGACATATTGAAACGCGCCGCCGCGCTGATGGGCTTCAATGTCATTGCTTTTGACGTTTACCCGCCGGAAATTCGCGGCTTTGGCAAATGTATTTCGCGCGTGCGAATATCCAGCCAGCAATCCTATTCGCTGAAGCAGAATTCAGACGTGCTGATCTCGCTGAACGATACCCACGCCATCCCGCATGTGGGCGAGGTCCGTGATTTCGGCGCGGTGATTTATGACGATAATCTGATCGCCAATGTGCCTGAAGGCGGCCATATCAGTGGTCATATTCATCCCGCACAAATTCCCTATGGCTTCAGCATCCGGCAAATTTCCGAGCAGGCAACCAATTCCGCGCGCTCGCGCAATATCGTTATTCTGGGCTATCTGGCCGAATTGTTTGATTTGCCCCGCGAACATTTTCGCAAGATCATCAGGGATAAGTTTGCCACCAAGCCGCGCGCGGTGACGGATGACAATATCAAGGCTTTTAATGCCGGTTTGCTGGCCGGAAGCGGTGTTTTCAAACTCGATGACGTGGTTGTTCAAAAAGTTGATGCCAAGGGCAATGGTGCGGATGCCGAAATGATGACGGGCAACGGCGCGGTCGCGCGCGGTTTCATGGAGGCCGGTATCCAATGCTATTTCGGCTATCCGATCACACCAGCCACCAGCATCATGGAGCGTCTGGCCGTGGAAATGCCGCCAGCCGGAGGCAAATTTCTGCAAACTGAGGACGAGATTTCGGCCATTGCAGCAGCAATAGGCGCCGGATACGCCGGCACCCGGGCCGCCACCGCAACATCGGGGCCAGGTCTGGCCTTGATGGCGGAAATGCTGGGTCTGGGGGTTATGGCCGAAGTGCCGGTGGTTGTTGTGGTCAGCCAACGCGGCGGCCCCTCAACCGGGTTGCCAACCAAAACCGAACAATCCGACCTTAACCTTGCGGTCTTTGGCGGCTCAGGCGATGCCCAGCGTATCGTTCTTGCCCCGACCAATGTCGAGGGGTGTTATCGCTGCGCCGGGCGGGCGTTTGAAATTGCCGAAACCTATCAGACACCGGTTATCGTGTTGATCGATCTCTATCTTTCTAACCGCTATGAAACCGTCATACCTTCTGCACATAAGCAATTTGCCGCGAAACCGCGCGTGCCTTTGGCCCCAAACGGCGATGGCGCGTTCAAGCGTTTCGAGTTGACCGAAAACAACATCTCGCCAAGGGCCATTCCGGGCGAAGAAGGGCTGATGCACACCGTTACCGGCCTTGAGCATAACGAGCTTGGCCGGCCAAATGACGCCATTCACATGGACATGAACACCAAACGCCATGAAAAACTGAAACCGGCGGTCAATTTCCCCGGGCTGACTGTCAGCAAGCGATTTGGCGATGAAGGCAAAGTCAAGGTCGGCATCCTTGGCTGGGGCTCGACCTTTGGTGAAATCCTGGAAACCATGTATGAGGCGCAGGCCGAGGGGATCAGTTGTGCCGCAATGAAGGTTGTCATGCTGTCGCCCCTACCAGTTGAAAGCATCGCCGCATTTTTTGCCGATTGCGATGAAATTCTGGTGCCCGAGGTCAATTACGAAGGTCAGTTCGCAAATATTGTCTGCGGTGCATTGGGCAAACCGGTGAGCCGCCTCAACCAGACAAATGGCGCGCCAATGGCAGTTGCCGACATCCTTGCAGAAGTCAGACGTCTTTCCGGCAAAAAACCGAAAACCGGTCAGTCTGATACATTCACGGAAGCAGCGTTATGAACGAGCATGTGGAGCCAGTCTATCTCGAAGAAAAGCTCGAGGAAATAAGGGCCGATGGCCATCAGGGGTATCGGTCAAAATCCCTGCCAACCTGGTGCCCGGGTTGCGGTTATTACAGCATGGCCGAAGGGCTGACATTCGCGCTAAGAAGGCTTGAGATCGCCTATAAGGATGTCGTCGTGGTGTCCGGAATTGGCTGCGCATCTCGCTTTCCGTTCTTTTTCAAAACCTACGGATTTCACACGCTGCATGGCCGGGTTCTGCCTGTTGCCACCGGCGTCAAGATCGCCAATGACGCCCTGACCGTGGTTGCGGTTGGTGGCGATGGCGATGCATTTGCGATCGGCGGCGGTCATATTCCACACGCCGCACGGCGCAATATCGACATGACCTATCTGGTTTTTGACAACGGTATTTATGGCCTGACCAAGGGCCAGACCTCGCCAACTTCAGCCGTCGGGTTCAAAACCTCCTCGACCCCCTATGAAAACAGCGACGTGCCGCTTAACCCCCTGATGATGCTGTTAAGCTACGGCGCAAGCTGGGTCGGGCAGGCCTATGCCGGGCATCAGCATGACCTTGCAGACATGATTACCCAGGCAATGTCACATAAGGGTTTTTCGTTCCTGCGCATTCTGTCGCCTTGTGTGACATTCGACAAAACCGACAACACTTACGCCAACCTCAATCTGCATGTGCATGACCTGCCCCAGGACCATGATACCAGCAACCTGATGGCCGCGATGCAGGCGGCGTCACAAACCGACAAGCCCGCCCTTGGGGTCTATTTCAAAGATGACCGTCCGACTTTGGCGCAAGCGATGAATGCAACGGCAACCCGGGCGTCTGGCACCGGCTGAGTGGATCAGATATTATGCACGCGGCTCTAGTTGAACCGGCAAACCGGTTCGTCCCAATACTGGGCTGGCTAAATCAGATCAATATGTGCAGGATAGACGCATGTTAATCAAAGAAACCTTCTTAATTGCCGATGTCCGGGTTCCGGCCAAACGCAAAAAAACGCTCGATCAGGCAAAAGTACAAGAGATTGCCGAGGATATACTGGAAAACGGCCAGACGACCCCGATCAGGGTGAGGAAAGGAAAAATTGGTTTCGTGCTGATCGAAGGTTTTCACCGTCTGGAAGCGCTGCAGGCATTGGGGGAAGACACGGTCGAGGGCTATCTGGTACGGGCGCAGTTGCATTAGACGGCTCCCGTTTTTCAGGCGGTATTTGTTGGGTAAAGTTTGAAATGATTCCCATTAGAGCCCCATCGCCGTCTTCGCCACACCAGCCTCTGCCCCTGCGACCGCTGCCAGTTGCCGCGTCAGATCATTGACGCTGTCGATGATGTAAGCGGCGGTTTCATCGCTCATCAAATAGCTGAAATTCAGCCGCACCCAGCCCGGTTTTGCCATATCATTACCGCTCAGAACCTCGGCCCGCAGGGATTCCGATGTGGCCCGATCGACATTCAGCAGGCAATGGCCATAAGGCCCGGCGCAAGCACAGCCGCCACGGGTCTGAACGCCGTAGCGATCGCTCAGCATCTTGGTGAAATCCTTGTGATGCACCAATTCACCATCAGCCCCCGTCACCAGAAACGAGAAGATCGGCAAGCGATGCGGGTGATCGACCCCCAGCAGCGTCAGCGCCGGATTTTGCCCCCAGCCCTGCATCGCCATGGCGTTCAGTTCGGCTTCACGCCTGGCAATTACCGCTTGCCCAATCACGTCCTTGACGATGAACACCAGCGCCGCGCGAATGTCGCCCACCACGTTGGGCGTGCCGGCCTCTTCACGGGTGGCAATATCGTCGACATAATCGTGATCCCACGGCGACACATAGGACACCGTGCCACCGCCCGGCCAGCTTGGCACCTTGGATTGCACCGCCGCATCGCGCAGGATCATCACACCAGATGCGCCGGGACCACCGGGAAATTTATGGGCTGACACCACAACCGCATCCTTTTCAGCATCCGTGCCCGTCGCCATATCAATCGACAGGTAAGGCGCGCCACCCGCATAATCCCAAACCGAGATCGCGCCGTGCTTTTTCAGCAGCCGTGTAACC
>JAADIC010000256.1:0-4288 GCA_013151535.1 Alphaproteobacteria bacterium
GCGCTAAAGCACTCCCGTCTGGAAGACGGGGGGTTTGAACCAACGAGTGGATAATAAACCACTCCCGTCTGGAAGACGGGGGGTTTGAACCAACGAGTGGATACTAAACGCGCCAAATCCGTGACGACCGCAGGGCACATCGCACTTGTTGCCTATCCCGGCGTGCAGATGTCAGCAGTCACCGACGAATATCGTCCCGGTCGCCCACGCACAGTGTCCGACGATCAGGTCGCGGTCGTAATTGAGCGCACGCTGAATTCCAACCGCCACCTCAAGGTCTTCAAAGCACAGTTGGCGATCGTCAGGGGCGAGCTTTCCGGACCTTTTTCCGTAAAGCGCATGGCGCATTTCTTTGACCAGATGCTCCAGCCGCGCATTGGCTTCGCTGATCGCTACGACCTATGCCTACACGGCCTCGAAAGCCGCCCGAATATCCGGCGGAAGTCGTTTCAAATCAATGGGTTCAGGAGTCTTCGACATGCCTGATCCATAGCGGAAACTCACCCAATACGCACGGTTAAAACGCCGCCGGAGTCACTCTGCCACACCTGGCCTGCGCACCCGGCGCGCCAAGACACGGCGCCAGTCCAGCCCTTCAAACAGCGCCTCGAACTGCCCCTTGGAAAGCCGCATCACACCGTCGCTGATCCCCGGCCAGGCAAACTTGCCCTGCTCAAGCCGCTTATACGCCATCACCAGACCGGACCCATCCCACAGCAGCACCTTGATCCGGTCACCACGTTTCGCCCGGAACACCACGATGATGCCGGAATGCGGGTCCAGCCCCAGCTCGTTTTGCACAACCGACGCCAGCCCGTCATGACCTTTCCGGAAGTCTACCGGCTTTGTTGCCACCACGATCTTCACCGCCTGCGACGGGATGATCACCGCGCCTCTCGCAGCGCATGGGCGATGTCCGCAATCCGCCGCGCCGGGGTGTCGCCCGGTAGCCGGATCGTCGCCTCATCAAAGTCAATCGCAACAAACCCGCCGCACAAAATGGGTGCTTTCTCCGGCGCAATCTCAAGGCTCGCAAACATCGGCCCGTCGTCCAGTCCATCTTCAGGCACAACAATCTTACCTTCCCGCGCCAGCCGACGCCAGGTCGACAGATGCTGCGCTTTGAGCCCATGGCTTTACATCCCTCCGGAGACACTTCCGGAGCCGCAGACCTGTTCTTCGGCCTGTCGCTCTGCGCCGGAGCAGGCGGGATCGACCTTGGCCTCACCATCGCATGCCCCGAATATCGCACTGTGTGTTACGTCGAGCGGGAAGCCTATGCTGCGGCCACCTTCGGGAATGATCCAATCGGTCATCTGGGTGTTATCGATGGCTTGTCCACAACCCGTCTGTGCCATGATCTCTATCCCTCCACTGCTAATTACACGAATCTACAGAGTATTCAGGTCAGGCGCAATTTTTTTTAGGAGCCTTTAGTCAAACAGAGGATTCCAGAGTATAGGCGGTTTGTCGGAGCTAAAGGCCAAGCCTGTCAGCGATGCGGTGCCAGTTTAACACGATTGGCATGAACCAAGGGTTGCCAGTATAAAGCGGTTTGGTCTGGAACGGCAGGTCGTCAAAGGCGGTGCGGCCCCTGTCTTGGTCACCAAGAATTTTATAAGCCATTTTTTGGCCGAAATAAGTGGCGCGCGCCACCCCCGAACCGCAATATCCCATCACAAAATCAATGCCTTGATGTTGCCCGATATGGGGCGCGTGATCAAACGTGTAAGCGACCAGACCCGACCAGACGTGGCTGGTTCCGGTGGTTTCGAGATCGGGAAAAATATCGCACATAGCGGCATGGAGCTGGCGGGCATTCCTCACCGGATTATCTTTCAGGCCAGAGGCACGGCCACCAAACAGGATGCGCGTACCATCGGGTGAGGGGCGGTGTAGTAAGCGACGATGCGGCGGCTGTCGCCACAAACACGGCCCTTTGGCATCAGGCGGGCCATGAGATCGGGCGCGATGGGGTCGGTGGCAATTATGGCGCTGCGCAACGGCAGGACTCGGCGGTGTTGGTGGCGAAATTGTGGGCCGGTATAAGCGTTGGTGCAAAGCGCGACGCGGTCTGCTTTTGTAGTGCCCAAGGGGGTGTGAAGGGTAAAACTGGCGTTGGTGCGATCGATGGAGGTGACCGGACAATTGGCAATAATGGTAACGCCGATTGCGCGCAGTTTGGCAATCAGCCCGTTATGGAATTTGGCCGGATGGAGGCCGCCATCCATGTCGTAAACAACGCCACCATGAAAGCGTTTCGAACCGGTTTCAGCCGCCAGATCACCAGAGGGCACAATCGAGCCCTGCACGCCGCAGCTTTCGTGAAAAATCTGAAATTCCGAGACCATTTTAGCAAAGTGATCCGGCGAAAGGGCCCCGCGAAAACGACCGGACCGCTTGAAATCTGCATCGATGTTTTCGGCTTTCAAAAAATCATCAATAAAGCCCACGAAACCAATGCTTTCTCTGATGATTTCATTGGTTTTTTCAACCCCGTACTGGGCCTGCAGACCAGCAATCCCCAGCTTGTGAAAGCTGGAACCGACCATGCCACCATTGCGTGAACTGGCACCTTCGCCCAACTGTCCGGCCTCGAAAAGCACCACCGACCGGCCTGCCCGCGCGAGGGTGAGTGCGGCGCTGAGCCCGCTAAAACCGGCACCGACAATAGCAATATCAACCGCTGCGGGTGGGGTGATTTCAGGGGTGTTTTCGCGGGGGGCATGTTCCCACCAATAGGGGGGCGTCGTTTTCATCGGAGGCTCCGTAGGATTTTGATGGTTTGACCCTACCGGACTACAGAGGGCCGCTGAAAGCCAAAATTTGACATTGAAGAATTAGGTCATTGTTCTTAACAAATGAGTATGAACGCTTCGTGGTTCGTCACCCCCCTATTTCTTCAATGAACATGACGCCGCCTTGAGAATGGCTGTTTTTCCCGATGTTCCGTTCATGATCAATGATCCGGGCGACGTCGTGGATCGGTCTGCTGCGAGCTTGGCGCGAGTGCATCGCCCCATTGCAGAATTTGTCGAGTCTGCGGTTAAACCAGCGTGATATCGATGATCGCCGCTTTCAGCGCCTCGCCACCCTCGATCGGTAGATCGACCGGTTTGGGGGCCGAGGCTTTGACCCAATCGCAGAGACCGCCAAGGGTGCCGCATCACCGGCGACCGACGCCCCGCCCAGCGGCGGTAAAGTTTGCAGAACCGGCTGTAGCCATAGCCATCGGGATAAACCGCACGACACTCTTCCCAGAGCAAAGACAGGGTTACATCTTTACGCCGCAACTCCGTATGCAGGTGCGCTCAATCCGGTTGCAAAACGGGTCGCGGCCCCGCGCCAGAAACCCGGGGAAACAGGCGCTGCTCCAGATCGGCATCCGTCAACCCTTTCGGGAAGCCCCAACGCTCAACGATGTGACCGAGGATAATGTGTTTGGTTTCAGAACAGCATATTTGCTCGACACTAAGGGACTGAAACCGCAAACCATCAGCAAGCACATGACGTTGATGCGAGGGCTGTGGACATGGGCCATCACAGAAAAGAGGTATCTCCGAACGAAGGGCAGCAAGCCATATCAGAACCCTTAGGTTATTGACGAAGTTGGGACGCCCAAGAACAAGAGACGCGCGGAAGACGGCGATGACGGGCGCAAGGCTTTCCGGCCTGACGACATTGCCAAGTTGCTGCAGGGATGCAACGGCAGGGGCAGCCGACAAGGGGACATACTGAGGCTGGCCTTAGCGAC
Organism: Alphaproteobacteria bacterium; assembly: GCA_013151535.1. GTDB lineage: Bacteria > Pseudomonadota > Alphaproteobacteria > Rhodobacterales > Rhodobacteraceae > UBA5972. Next base: position 3,755 of record JAADIC010000256.1, read on the forward strand.
AGGATGCGGCGCGTGAGTTGGCCAAGGGCAATGATCCAGACACCTACGATGACGCTGAACAAATGCGTGTGTCGATAGCCAGAGCAAGCGAGAGCTTTGGGTCTGATCTGGCAAATATCTGCAGGCGGTGGCCCGAAGCAACGGGTGAGTTGTTTGGCAAGTGTGCTGGTGACAACCTGCCAAAGGCGCTGGCCCCGTTGGGTTACGCAATGGTCAACCCATTTCGCATAATGGCAGACGAAAATACACCCTTCTGACAATTCGCCACGGCTTAACTGAAAACATCAAACTTCAACCAAAACCCGATTGTCTGGCCCTCGTGAGAAAGTCGGTACGGTAAACATAAGGAATAACACATGGCACAAGTTGTCCCGGTAGCATCCGTTGCGGCGGTATCCGCAGACGCTGCCGCAACACCGACGATCAGGCTGGCGGTCGAAATTAGCCCGTCATTGGCACCCAGCACGGCCGCGCGCAGCCAGCGGATGCGGTGAATCGAATGAATCTCGGGCGTGTGGCCAAAGGAGTCCGCAA
>JAADIC010000256.1:4302-5172 GCA_013151535.1 Alphaproteobacteria bacterium
TTCTTCCTTTGGGTCATATCGGCATCCAACCCTTGATTATCACGGTGATACGTTTGATGCGAGTAATGAGTCTCCGGGCAAAGGTCAACGCCGGCCAGCAGCGCCTGATTTGCAGGTTCCCGACCAAGAAAGGCAATCAAATGCCGGACAGATGTTCTCACGTCTAGGGCTGTGGTTTTCGCCAAAGGCTTGTTGTTGAAGCGGTTGCCATCTTTACGCTCATCCAGATACTGCTCCATGGCCTTCTCAATAAGCATTGCCCCTTTGAACACAACATCTGCAAATGACTTTGCTGCTTTCGCGTGGCCATTGCGGGACGCTTTATCAAGTTCGTTAAGGAGAACGTGGTCAATCGCTTCCGTGTCCTTCACGCCCTGCCGCATCTCAAGCCAGTCCTTGGCGTTCTCTGGTGACAGGTCAATGATGCGCCCAGCGCCTTGTAACCCCTTGCCCCGACGCGCCTCAGCTTCAAGCTGCCTGACCTGCCCAAGATAGACATCACGCAGGCGTAAGGCATCAGCATGGCGTCTTGTGCCAAGCCCTAGCTTAATCTCCTTCCCGAATGGTCTCCCAGTCAGAGGATTGTCAGACCCTAGCAGAGCCTCAGGTGTCACCACGCGGAATGCATAGCCTTTGCCACGGGGTTTGCTGAGGTAGGTCATGTCAGGCAGCCCAACTTCGAGTGCCGTGTCCTGATCCGTAATGTGGTCCATCATGTACCTCATCCTTGCTTGTACTACAGGCAATTATGCCCATAGAAAACAATGACTTAGGTGTGATGGCGGAGAGACAGGGATTCGAACCCTGGGAGCCCGCAAAGGCTCAACGGTTTTCGAGACCGCCCCATTCGACCACTCTGGCACCTCTCCG
>JAADIC010000014.1:0-1783 GCA_013151535.1 Alphaproteobacteria bacterium
TCAGCCCGGCCCAAAGCTTGTCGGCCAGCAAGGCACGATTGAGCGACAGGGCCATCGCCTTGCGGATGCGCGCGTCCGCCTGCGGGCGGTCTTGCTTGTACTGGCGGAAGGTGATCATCTGCACGTTTTCAACGGCCACGGCAATGGTTTTCGTGTTGGGGTCGTTATCGATCGGCCGGGTCAGGTTAGGCGGAATCGAAGTCACGATATCATACTCACCGGTCAGCAGACCAGCAATCCGTGCCGAAGTTTCAGGCACTTCAAGGAAGGTGATGCTGGCAAGCGGTGGTTTGTCGCCCCAGTAGTCATCAAAAGCCTTAAGCGTAATCGACTCGCCGGTAACACGGCCCGCCCATTTGTAAGGTCCGGTTCCGATTGGCTCGCGTCCGAACCCGTCCTTGCCGACCCGCTCGTAATAGGCCTGCGGGTAAATCTGACCCATCACCGTGGCCATCCGCGCCAGCAAGGCCGGATCAGGGTTCTTGGTGGTGATGCGCACGACCTTGTCATCCAGTGCCACCACGCTTGCGATCGTACCCGAGGCTGCAAACGGCTCAAGGCCGTCGCCATAGGTGTTGTTGATCGAGAACGCAACGTCTTGCGTAGTCATCGTAGTACCGTCGTGGAACTTAACGCCCTGACGTATGGTAAAGTCCCATTCGGTCGGCGAAACCTGTTCCCAACTCGTTGCCAGACCTGGAACAAGTTCATCCCCGCTACCGTCAGGATTGGACAAATAATTACGCCACACCAGAGTGTCGTAAATCGAATAGGCCACGCGCGCGCCAAAATTGGTATTCACCGTAGGGCCGTGCGACGCCCAGGTCGAGGGCATTGCAACCCGCAGATCAGTTCGACCGTCCTGGCTCGCAAAGGCAGCACCTGACCCAAGCGAAACTGTGATGGCGGCAGCCACGGCCAGCGCCTTTGCTGACCTCAAAAAACCGCTTTTTGCCATTCTACTCTTACCAAGTAAGAGTGACGAAATTATTCGCATTATTTATCTCCCTGTTTTGTTATTTGCCAAAAGGCAGATGCACAAACCCCAAGTTATCGGCATCAGCTAGGAAAGCGCAGGATACGAAGTTCTGCCCTGACGCACATCCGATATCCTCCCAAAATATCGTGCCCGCGGACGTTGAGAGCAACAAAGGAGAAAGTCCAATGCCGTTTCCGATAAAATTCATGCAAGTATTGCATCAAGTGAACCACTTTTTCAGATCTATTATCAATCCGGTCCAACGCCCTTTCAAAAAAAAAGGACCCCGGACCAGGGTCTTCTAAAGCTTGTTGCGTTCATAAGTATTCACTCAACAAGCTTTATTTCTTTGTTTGCGCCTTTGGCGGGAAAACGATCCATCTGGATCGTTTTCTTATCCGCCTCAGCTATTATCGCAAAACCGCTGCACACTTTTGACACTTTTGCGAGACACGCTGTAGAGCCTCTTCAATTTTGGTTGACCCAAAATTGAGCTCCAAGTCTTTGTTTGGTCGCGTTTTCGAACCGAATAACCGGTCCACTTATCCTAAAAAACGCTCTAATCAAGCGCGACACGCCCGCATTCAGACGGAACATAGTGGTTCTATGTGACGTTTGAGTGAAACCGCAGAAAAGGCTTTTGGTGCGAACCAGAAGGGCGAGTTGTTGATCCCGGGTTTTGATGGTGCAATCTGCACACTTGAAAGCAAGTAAATACCAAAGGAAGTAATCTTTGACTCGTTTGACCGGCTTTTTGCGTCTGCTGGCAAGGCACGATCCACGCCGTGGTCTTGTTGACCACAA
>JAADIC010000014.1:1831-4740 GCA_013151535.1 Alphaproteobacteria bacterium
GGCCAAATACGTCCCCCGGCGTCGTTCCGGCACTTGCCCGATACGGTGGCATCGCGCTTCGCGCCGCGCCTAGCCGAATGAACGGATTTGTCACCATCAAACGGGTCAAGGATTACTTCCTTTGGTATAATACCAAAAGAGGAAACGGACATCCCGGGCCAAATAGCCATGAAATGGATGAACACGCCTTAAAGGCGTGTCGCTGAGTTAGGGTTTCGTCAAGGTTTGAGCGAAATGGGTTCAGTTCAAGGCGCTGACCCGCATGGAAACCTTAGCTGTAGTGGTTCCGACTTGATCTGACAGTTTCCCGTTTTGCCCGTGGCTGCGTCAAAAATCCTCAAAAGTCGTATAGACTTCCTTCTCGGTTTTTTCCTGGCCACAAAAAAAATCTGTGACGCCTTAACAAATTTCTAACTCAGGAACACCATCTAAAAGGAACTCGCAATATCCCGTGTTTATTAGATATTACGCGACGGAACCATTAATCTTTGGATCGTGGTAAGTTTCGGCAGCTCGCTTTTCCTGCTCCAGTAAAACTTTCCAGAATTTAGTGACCCGGGGTTCGTGATTATTCAGGCTGCGAAAAATCCTGATTTCCACGAGAATATCGTCGATGCGTTCTGCCGCCCGCACAAGCTGGCCCGTTTCCAGTTCAGTCGCCACCAGCGTGCGGGGCAGCCATGCCATCCCAAACCCTTCAATCGCCATCGCTTTCAGGGTAGTTCCCGTCGAAGAATTATAAACCGATTTAAAGTCAAGATCGCCAAATTTGGTATCCATATGGAATTTGATTGGCCACGGAGAATTTTCGGGAAATGTATGAAGACATGAAATCGGTTCCGTCTGTTTGCCCGGCAACCACCAGCGCGGGCGGCCGTTTTTGTTGGTGCTGCACACCGGCACCAAAGACTCTTTGCCAAGGAGTAACGAGGCAAAAAGGGTTTCATCCTGTCCCAGTTTGATGCGCGGCTCCAGATAACCAATGAAAAAATCAACAACATTGTGTTCCAGAGCCGAAAAGTGGCTCGGAAACCCGACATACTCGGTATTGACCACAAACTGGTCGACATCGGTAAAAGGCTGAAGGCTTCTGAGCCAGACGGGCATAAATATCTGTGCGATAGTGCCGAGCGTTGAAAACCTGATTTTTTCTTTACCTTGCATCACAAGCGTCTGAACATCCGCCTTTCCCGCCTCGACGGTATCAACAATGTTCTGCGCGACCGGCAAAAACAACCTGCCCGCCGCGGTCAGTTGTGAAGGGTGGCTGGATCGGTCGATCAGCGGGGATTCTATCCAGGCTTCCAGCGCCTGAATACGCCGGCTGAATGCCGGCTGCGAGACATTTCTCTGCAACGCGGCCATGCGAAAATTACCCAAATCGCTCAATATAAGAAAGTCTTTGAGCCATTTGGTTTCCATTGCGGTTGTTCACCTTTGATCACGCCCGACACAGCAAACCCGAAGCCTAGACGGAATGTGCCCGTGCGTCTACGCCCATGCGCTCCTGAGGGGGGGGCGGCGCCGTTGGCTACGACTTGCGTTTCAGCCGGGATAGAATATGGGATTCAACCGCTGCTTGCCGATTTTCCAGCGTCGCAAATTCCATGGCCTTCCATTAATGCGCCAGCCCAAGCAGGCAGTGCCGGGTGTTCTCCAGTGGCCATTTTGACTGCTGCCGGAAATTTTGCCGGATGCGCGGTGGACAGGATCACCATCGGGGTGTCGTCGATGCTACTTTTCCGCGCTACATCCACTGCCACAGCCGTATGCGGGTCCAGCAGGGTGCCGCTGGCGTCATGCACAGCCTTCATTGTCTCGATGATTTCAGATTCGGTCGCGCTTCCCGCGTCAAAATCTGACCTGATCGCCGCATGGGTCTTTTCACTAAGGTCATAGGAACCCGATTGCCTCAAGTTAGCCATCATCGCCCGCACTTCAGAAGAATCGCGCGCGCAGGCATCAAACAGCAACCTCTCGAAATTTGAGGAAATCTGAATATCCATCGAAGGGGTAATAGTGGGCGTGACACCCTTCATTTCATACCTGCCACTGCTCATCGCGCGGCGCAGGATATCGTTTTCGTTGGTTGCAATCAGTAATTTACCGATCGGCAGCTCCATTTTCCGCGCAACAAATCCCGCATAAATATCGCCAAAATTCCCAGTAGGCACAGTGAATGAAACCGCGCGATCCGGCGCGCCGAGACTTACGGCGGCGGTGAAATAATACACAGTTTGCGCCATGATCCGCCCCCAGTTGATTGAGTTCACAGCCGACAAGCGCACCTGATCCCGAAAGGCGCGGTTCGCAAACATGGCTTTGACCATGTTCTGGCAATCATCAAAACTGCCATCAATGGCGATGGCATGGGTGTTTACCGCGCGCAGCGTTGTCATCTGGCGTTGTTGCACAGGCGAGACCCGGCCTTTGGGATACATAAAAAATATTTCGATGTTGTCGCGCCCGGCGAATGCCGCCAGAGCCGCGCCGCCGGTATCACCCGAGGTTGCCCCGACGATTGTCAGGGTCTCATTATTTTCCTGCAAAACGTAATCCATCAGCCGCGCCAGGATTTGCATGGCCACATCCTTGAACGCCATCGTCGGGCCGTGAAACAGCTCCAGCAGCCAGTCATTCGCGCCGATCTGGACCAGCGGTGTCACTGCCTGGTGGTGAAACGTGGAATAGGCCGCGTCGATCATCTCATGCAGGGCGGCGTCGGGAATTTCACCATCGACAAACCGGCGCATGACCTCAAAAGCGACGTGGGTATAGGGTTCGCCTCGCAAGGACGCTATTTCGCCGGGCGTTAATGTCGGCCACGTCTCTGGCACATAAAGGCCACCATCATCCGCCAGCCCGACCAGCAGCGCCTGCTTGAATGTCAGTTCCGGCGCTTGGCCGCG
>JAADIC010000302.1 GCA_013151535.1 Alphaproteobacteria bacterium
TGGTTCATGGCGTTTACCTTGCAAAACGCCGCCTATGTGAAGGCGCTGGGGCAGGTCGAGCTGGTGTTCACATTCCTCGCGTCCTGGCTGGTGTTCAAGGAGACCAGCACGGGCCGCGAGATTGCGGGGATATTGCTTGTGGTCAGCAGTATTTTGCTGCTGATCCTGGCTTTTTAACGCTTGTCGTAATAGAGGCCGACGACGTGTTCAGCCTCGGCAAAGAACAACCAGCGCGAGGTGAACAATCCGATCACATGCGAGGCAATGGCGACAAGCGCCAGCGTGTGGCTGAACGGCAGAAACAGCAGGATCGCAACCGGGAAGATGCCAAGCGTCACCACCGAAATGGCGCGCAGTTTCAGGGCGTGTTTGCGCCCCACCACATGCACCATCTCGCGCATCAAATAGTTCGGGCTGGAATGCGGGCTTTCCAGCAGCCGCATTTTGCCCAAATGGCCCAGCCCGGTGGCGGTTTCCAGCGTGTGCCCGGCATTGGCAAACGCTTTGTCACCCATCTGCCAGGCGGCCAGTTGCAACAAGGTCAGCACCAGCAATAACATGGCGGCGACAAGGGTTTGGCCGGCCATAAGCCCGCCACCGGCCAGTGCATAAAGCAGGAACAGCACCGGTGTCAGCGGCATGTTCCAGCGCGGTACGGTTTTAAGCTGGTTATAGATTTTCGAGGTGGTGAAGATGGTTATCAACGCCAGAATACCGCTGAGCCAGCCAAGGGCAGCGATGTTCAAATCGTAAAAGATCAAGCCGATCGCATAAGGCGCGGTCAGCACCAATGTGGCCACGGCTGCCACGCCTTCGCGCGACAACCAGCTTGAGCGCCACTGTGAAAACGCGTTCATGGCGCGCTGTGGGTTGCCAAGGTGCAAGGTGGACGAGATCAAGCCGCCAACAGCCAGCCCGTAGGCGATGAGGAAGAACCAGAACGCTGTCCAGCCCCTGACCTCGGGCATGCCAAAGCCGAGGTAAAACATCAGGCCAAATCCGAGGCCGGAGAGCGACGTGAATATGATTACGGAAGCAGAAGGGTGCATCAGATTTTCTCCAGTGCTTTGTCGAGCCAGCCAAGGAAGCCGCCGGTTTCTGTCGCTATGGGGGCCAGAAACGGGGCCAGAATGTCGATTTTGCTCTCGTCGGTCACGTCGGTTTTGGGCCGTGGTGGCAGGTAGCGGTTGACGGGTTTGGTGTCTTGTTCGGGCATCAGGGCGATGCCGCCCCGGGCCGCCGAAAGGATTGAAACTTCGCTTTCAGGATCGGCGAAATCACCAAAATGGCGCGCCCCAGCCGGGCAGGTGCGCACGCAGGCCGGGATGCGGTCTTCTTCGGGGATGTTTTCGTTGTAAATCCGATCCACACAGAGGGTGCATTTCTTCATCACGCCCGCCACCGCATCCATTTCGCGCGCCCCGTAAGGGCAGGCCCATGCGCAAAGCGAACAGCCGATGCAGCGATCCTCGTTCACCAGAACGATACCGTCTTCCTGACGCTTGTAACTGGCACCTGTCGGGCAGACGGTGACGCAGGGCGCGTCTTCGCAATGCAGGCAGGATTTCGGGAAATGCACCGTTTGGGCGTTGCAACCCGTTGATTTGGCTTCATAAGTATGGACGCGGTTCAGGAAGGTTCCCGAGGGTTCCGCGCCGTAAGCGTTGATATCCGACAGCGGCACACCGTAGTTCGAGGTGTTCCATTCCTTGCAGGAAATCACGCAGGCATGGCAGCCGACACAGGTGTCAAGATCGATGACAAGGCCGAGTTTTCGGGTGGTGGATTTGGGTAATGTGGTCACGGCGCGGCTCCGAAGGCTAGTGTCGCAAATTGGCTGAGATCGGTGTTGAAACGCTCGGGTTGCTCCAGAAACGGCGCGTGGCCGGTGCTTTCGTAAAGCGCAAGGTCGGCATTCGGGATGAGTTCTGAGGCGGTGATTCCGACCAATGGCGCAACGACGCGATCCTCAACCCCGTGGATCACCAGGGCGGGTTTGCTCAGTTTTTTGTAAACGGGCTGTACATCCCAGCTATAGGCAAAAAGCGAGCGGCGCACATGGGCCGGGCATTGCATGTTGCTGGCAACCAGTTTTTCGGTCAGATCGTCGTCAAGGGGTTCAGCGGTGCAATTGGCAACGAATTCGCGGGTGGCCGTAAGGCGGTCGGCGTCGTTGTTGCTGACCAGATTGAAATTGATCGCGGCCCCTTTATCGCCAATCATCCACGCCTCGCGGGCGTCGCCAATGGCCAAAGTGCCGCCTGCCAAGACCACGCCGGCTATATCGCTGTCACCGTAAGCATCAAGATATGTGGCAAGGACAAGACAGCCATAAGACCAGCCGACAAGGATCGGGTTATCAAGGTTAAGCTCTTGAATAACAGCGTTAATATCGGCTCCCCATAGGGATACATCCGTATAGGCGGCCAATTCTTCGGGTTTATCCGATGCGCCGTGGCCGCGCAGATCAAGCGCCACCAGACGGTAATTTTCCGCCAGTTCTGCCTGTTCCTGCCAGCAGGCATGGCTTTGCGCCCAGCCGTGGACAAACAGCAGGGCGGGGGCGTCTTTTGGCCCCTGATCGTTGACGAACAGCTCCAAGCCGCCGCCGCCTTTGATGCGATGCTCAACCATTAGAACTTGTCCCCATAGGTGAGGTTTTTCGGCCCCCTGCCAACGGGGGATTTCTGCGCCTGCATATGCGGCTTGCTGTTGCCATCGGCTGGCCGGTCGGCCTTTTCCAGCTTCACACGCAGATCAAACCATGCGGCTTGGCCGGTGATCGGATCGGAGTTGGCCCAACGCTGGCCGTCACCTTTTTCCGGCAGCAATTCGCTAATCAGATAGTTCAGCAGAAAACCGCGCTTGGCCTCGGACGCGTCTTCCTCCAGCGCCCACGCCCCGGCGCGCTTGCCAATCGCGTTCCATGTCCACATGGTTTTGCCGTTGAGCGCATCCATGCGCACCGCAGGCACGGTGATCGTGCCATGGGCCGAGGTCAGTTTGACCCAGTCGCCTTCGGCCAAGCCTTTTTCGTCCCATATCTCACCGGGTACAAACATCGGGTTGGCACCGTGGATCTGGCGCAGCCACGCGTTTTGCGACCCCCACGAATGATACATCGCCATCGGGCGTTGGGTCAGGGCGTGATAGGGGAATTCCTGCTCGTCAATCAGGGTGCCTTCAAACGGTGCATACCAGATTGGCAGCGGGTCCATCGCCGCCTCGATTTGGGCGCGCAGATGATCGGGTGGCTGGTGGTCGCCGTGGCCTTGGGCCGCAAGGCGGAATTTCTGGATGGGTTCCACATAGAGCGAGAACACATAGGGTTGCGGCGCGTCGTAAATGCCGCGCGAAACCGCCCAATCCTGATAATCCTTGTTCCACGGCTTGAAGAAATTTGCGCCCTCGGGAATATGCTCAATCCAGAAACCGCCATTTTCGATATAGGCGTCAATCTGGTTCGGGTTTGGTTCCCCTCGGCCTTTGTCTTTGCCGTCTTTGCCACGAAAACCAGCCAGCGGGCCAACGCCGGGGCGACGCTCGTGGTTTTGGATGTAATCGGCGTAATCCTGGTATTTGGCCGAGCCATCCTCGTTCACCATACCGGGCAGGCCGAGGCGGGAACCCAACTGGATCAGGGCGGTCTGGAAGCCGCGTACATCGCGGTCAGGCTCCACCACCGGCCAACGGATGCTGTCGGCAATCGCGTCGGCCTCGCAGATCGGGCGATCCAACAGGCTGATGCAATCGTGGCGTTCAAGATAGGTGGTGTCGGGCAGGATCAGGTCGGAAAACGCAACCATTTCAGAAGAGTAGCTGTCAGAATAGATGATATGCGGGATCACATAATCGCCGTTTTCGTCCTTATCCGTCAGCATATCCATCACACCTTTGGTGTTCATGGAGCTGTTCCACGCCATGTTCGCCATATACATGAACAGGGTGTCGATCTTGTAGGGATCACCGGCATGGGCGTTGGAAATGACCATATGCATCAGGCCGTGCGAGGACATCGGATTGTCCCATGTAAACGCTTTGTCGATGCGCGCAGGCGAGCCGTCTTCTTTCAACAGCAGGTCTTCAGGACCGCGCACAAAACCCAGATGCGGGCCATTGAGGGCCTTGCCGGGATTTACGCCCATATGGGGTTTGGGGTGGGCTTCAACCGGTTTGGGGTAGGGGGGTTTGAAACGGAAACCACCGGGACATTCGACCGAACCCAGCAGGATTTGCAAGATATGCAGGGCGCGGCAGGTTTGAAAACCGTTGGAATGGGCCGAGATGCCGCGCATGGCGTGAAACGCTACGGGTCGACCGATCATTTGGGCGTGTTTTTCGCCCTTCCAGTCGGTCCACGGCTGGTCGATTGTGATCTCTTCTTCAAACGCCACATGTGCCAGTTCCGCCGCGATGCGCTTGATGGTATCTGCTGATATTCCGCATTGATCGGCGACTTTTTCCGGCGCGTATTCGTCAGATAGATATTTGTCGGCCATCAACTGAAACACCGGGCGATGGGTGATGCCAGCGGCGCGGTGATTGCCTGCCAGATCGGCCTTGATACCGGGCGTGTCAAAGGCGACCGGTTTGCCGGTGGCGCGGTCCAAGACCAGTGGCTTATCGTCCGCGTCACGCAGGAACAGGCCATGTTCGGGCGATTTTTCGTCACCATTCACCAAAAACGGCGCGTTGGTATAGCGGATCAGGTAATCCAGATCGACCTTGCCCGCCTTCATCAACTCGTGGATCATCGCCAGAATGAACAGGCCATCGGTGCCGGGCGTGATGCCGACCCACTCATCCGCAATCGCGTTATAACCCGAGCGCACGGGGTTGACGCCGATGATCTTGGCGCCGTTGGCTTTTAGTTTACCCAGACCGATTTTGATCGGGTTGCTGTCGTGATCCTCGGCCACACCGAAAATCATGAACAGCTTGCTGCGGTCCCAATCGGGCGCGCCAAATTCCCAGAACGAGCCGCCCATGGTGTAGATGCCGGCAGCCGCCATGTTGACCGAACAGAAGCCGCCATGCGCCGCGTAATTCGGGGTGCCGAACGCTTGCGCCCACCAGCTTGTCAGCGATTGCGACTGATCGCGGCCGGTGAAAAACGCCAGCTTTTCGGGGCTACTTTCGCGGATCGGGCGCAGCCAGCCTTCGGCGATGTCAAACGCCTCGTCCCAGGATATCTCCTCAAACTCGCCAGAGCCACGCTCACCCACCCGTTTCATCGGGGCTTTGAGGCGTGAGGGGGCATAATGCTGCATGATGCCAGCCGAACCCTTGGCGCACAGCACACCCTGATTGACCGGGTGATCGCGGTTACCCTCGATGTATTTTACCTTACCGTTTTTCATATGCACATTGATGCCGCAGCGACAGGCGCACATGTAACAGGTGGTCTTGCGGATTTCGTCAGACATCTCGGGCGAGGTGTCGAGCTTGGGTTGATCGAGTGGCGGCATCGGTTTTCGGTCCCTGATTTGAATCCGGTTCGTTCTTTTAACCGGAACATATTAGATCATTTGAATGTTTGCAACTGACGTGGATGTGGTAGGTCTTGAAAATTTGGCGGCGAGCACGTCCTTTGAGGCATATTGATGCCTGTATATGCGAAGAATTGCAATTAAGCTGCTTCTAATATACAAAGACCGGATAAAAATGGGGTTCATCAAGGGAGTGAATGATGAAAAAGATGACGATTGCGGCCATTGCATTGCTGGCCACGAACAGTGTTTTTGGCGTTTTTGCCGCCAACGCACAGGAAGTGAACAAGACTTATCTGCGCAAAGACACGCAGGTGATCCGGGTGTTTACGGTTGATGGCAAGCTCTATTGCCGCCGGGTTTCGGACGAGTTTGAAATGTGCAACGGCATGGAGCTGACCAGCCCAAGCACCTATGAGGGGCCAAATATGAAGCACCCGGATATGCCGAGCTTCATGACCTTTGTCGGCACAGCGGTGCTGGGCAGCAACAACAAGATGAGCATTCAGGGCTGTGTGGCGGGCGGCATTTGCGCCAAGGAAGTTTGGGACGAGCAATCCTGATTCTCCTTTTTTGATTGACGAAATTGCGAAACGCCGGGTTTACACGCCCGGCGTTTTTGCGTTGGAACCGGCAATCACCGCCAGCGCGATCGAGGCCAGTCGTGCGGCTGGTGGATCGGCGCGGCTGGTCAGCAAAAGCGGCACCCGCGCACCGGTGATAAGGCCCGCAGCACAGCCACCCGACAGATAGACCAGCGACTTGAACAGCACATTGCCCGATACGATGTCAGGCACGATCACCCCATCGGCACGCCCGGCAACCGGATCATCCGCCAGCCCTTTCAGACGCGCCGATTGTTGCGACAGGATCAGATCAAGCGCCAAGGGGCCGGAAAAATCCACGCCCTTGATATTTTGCTGTGCCCAGTCGCGCAATTTGCGCGCCTCAAGCGACGACGGGATCGAGGGGAGCAGTGATTCGGTGGCCGACAGAAAGGCGATTCGCGGCCTTTTCCGGCCAAGTTTTTGCAGCAGCCTTGCCATTTCACGCGCCGCGATCTGGCGGGTTTCTATGTCAGGGGCGACATTGACCGCCCCATCGGAAATCACGATGGCGCGGCCGCCTTCGGGTGGGCTGAGATGGAAAAAATGCACCAGACGCGCGCCGGTGCGCAGGTTTGAGTCTGGTGCCAGCGCGGTTTTCAGGAAGGTATCGGAGTGGATATCGCCCTTCATCAGAATATCGGCGTCACCATGGCCACAAGCCTTGGCGGCGGCCAGACCGGCCTCTGATTCCGTGGCTGTGTCGCGTATTTCGTAACCGGAAATGTCCCAGCCAAGCCGCGCCGCGATGTCTTCAATCGCACTACGATCGCCGGTGAAAACAGGTGTAATCATCCCCATTTGCGTGGCCTCGAACGCCGCCCACATCGGCAATTCCGCCCCGGCATTGGCGATTGCCACCCGCAATGCCGGCAAGGCGCTTGCCCGGGCCAACAGGTCAGCCGGGCAGACCGGCGCAAGCGGGCTGAGGAAGGGCGAGGCCGTGTCTGTCATATCGCGCTCCCTGATGTTCGCAGCTTACGCGCCTTTTTGCGGGCGCATATCGCTGGGGTCAATGCCCGCGACCGTGACCGGGGTTTTCATGGCGTCGCGGCGGAACGGTTCACCCAGTTCCTGGTTTATCATGGCTTCGATCAGGGTGGTTTTGCCGTGCTCCATCTGGTCTTTGACGGCTTTGCGCAGGGCGGCTGTCAGCTCGTCCATGGTGCGCGCGACGATGCTTTGAAGCCCGCAAGCGGCGGCGATACTGGCATAGCTGACTTGGGTATCCAGTTCGGTGCCGACGAAATTATCGGCATACCACAGCGTCGTGTTGCGCTTTTCCGCGCCCCATTGGTAGTTGCGGAAAACCACTTGCGTGACGGCGGGCCATTCGGCGCGGCCAATGGCTGTCAACTCGTTAACCGAAATGCCGAAAGCACCGTCGCCGGAAAAGCCGATCACCGGCACGTCCGGGCAGGCGATTTTTGCGCCGACCACCGAGGGCAGGCCATACCCACAGGGGCCAAACAGGCCGGGGGCCAGATATTTGCGACCATCCTCGAAGGTTGGATAGGCGTTGCCGATGGCGCAATTGTTGCCGATATCCGAGCTGATAATCGCGTCTTTCGGCATGGCCGATTGAATGGCGCGCCATGCTTTGCGCGGGCTTAGCCAGTCAGGCTTGTCATCGCGGGCGCGCTGGTTCCAAGTGGTGCCGGGATCGTCGTCCTCGTGATCCATCGAGGTCAATTCCTGCGCCCATGCCGATTTGGTATTGCCAATCAGAGCCTCACGATCCTTGCGCCCCGCGTCGCCTGCGCCCTCGGAAAGCTGCGCCAGAATGGAGGTCGCGACCTTTTTGGCGTCACCAATGATGCCAACGGTGACGTCTTTCGTAAGGCCAATGCGGTTCGGGTTGATATCAACCTGAATGATCGCGGCGTGTTTGGGCCAATAATCAATGCCATAGCCGGGCAGGGTGGAAAACGGGTTCAGCCGGGTGCCAAGGGCCAGCACCACGTCGGCCTTGGCGATCAGCTCCATCGCCGCTTTGGAGCCGTTGTAACCAAGTGGTCCGGCGAAAAGCGGATGGCTGCCGGGGAAAGCGTCATTGTGCTGATAGCCACAACAGACCGGGGCGGACAGGCGTTCGGCCAAGGCCTGACTGGCGGGAATTGCGCCGCCAAGCACCACGCCCGCGCCGTTCAGGATGACGGGGAATTTGGCGTTCGACAGCAGCTCTGCCGCCTTTGCAACCGCGTTTTCACCGCCCGAGGGCAGCTCAAATTCAACGATTTTCGGCAGTTCAATGTCGATCACCTGCGTCCAGACATCGCGCGGCACGTTCATCTGGGCCGGGGCCGAGGCGCGTTTGGCGTTCATGATGACGCGGTTCAGAACCTCGGCGACGCGCGATGGATCACGCAATTCTTCCTGATAGGCGACCATATCTTCAAACAGCGCCATCTGCTCGACCTCCTGAAAACCACCCTGACCGATGGTCTTGTTGGCGGCTTGCGGCGTGACCAGCAGCAGCGGCGTGTGGTTCCAATAGGCGGTTTTAACCGGGGTCACCAGATTGGTGATGCCGGGGCCGTTCTGGGCGATCATCATGCACATTTTGCCCGAGGCGCGGGTGAAACCATCGGCCATCATGCCGCCCGAAACCTCGTGCGCGCTGTCCCAAAAACTGATACCAGCTTGCGGGAAATAATCGGATATTGGCATGAAGGCCGAACCGATGATGCCGAACGCGTGCTCGATCCCGTGCATTTGCAGAACCTTTACAAAGGCCTCTTCGGTGGTCATTTTCATGGGGGGTTTCCTTTGACGAGGCGATGGCGGGCACGCGGTGACGGAGAAGTTGACCCTGTTCCACCGCTTTATGGGGGAGCGCAAAACCCCACAATAGGGCCAGTTTGCCAGAGGGTTAAGTCCAGTCAGTGATGGCCTGCGAGATGCGGGCAATGCCCTCGGGGATTTTTTGCGCCGCGATCGAGGAATAAGCCAAGCGGAAATAATTCCGAGGCCCTGCCGGATCTGCAAAAAACGGATGGCCCGGCTCGATCAGCACCCCTCGCGCGCGCAGCTTCAGATCAAGTGCGCGGGTGTCCACATGTTCAGGGGTTTTGACCCAGAAACTGGAGCCGCCAAAACTGGCGCTGCCTTCGACGGTTAGGGGAGTACCGTTGAGCGCTTCGGACATCACGCGGCGGCGTTGATGGAACGCGTCGCGCATTTTCTTGACCATGGCATCGTAATGGCCGCGCGCCAGAAAATAGGCGGTGGTGCGCTGGATATGGCCCGGCGGGTGGCGCAGAATGGCGGCGCGCAGGGCGCGGGCTTGACGGATGAACGGTTCAGACGCCACCAGATAACCAAGGCGCAGGCCGGGAAACAGCGATTTGGAAAAGCTGCCGACATAGATCACCCGCCCGTCCTCATCCAGCGATTTGAGGGCGGGCGTTGGTGGTTTGAGAAAACTCATTTCAAATTCATAATCATCTTCGACGATCAGAAAATCCCGCTCGCGAGCAAGGCGCAACAATTCGTGGCGGCGATCAATCGGCAAGGTCACGGTAGTCGGGCATTGGTGGCTTGGTGTGACGCAAACCACATCCAGCCCCCATGGCAGAAGGTCAGGCGGCAGGCCATCGCCGTCAACCGGAATGGGGAATTGCTGCGCGCCGGAATGGCGCAGAATATCGCGGATGCCGGGATAGCCGGGGTCTTCAAACGCCACTTTGCGCCCAGGCGACAACAGGATTTGCGCGATGATCCACAGGGCGTTCTGCGCGCCCACGGTGACCAGAATTTGCTCGGGGCGGGCCAGAATTCCACGCCTTGGCAAGGTGTGGCGGGCGATGAAACCGATCAGTTCGGGGTCGTCCTGCTCGGCGTAATCCGAGGTCAGGCTGTCGAATTCCTTTTTGCCAAGCGCCTGATGGGCACAAAGCCGCCAGCTTGACTGGTTGAACAGATCCGGGTCGGCCTGCCCATAGATGAAGGGATAAGGGAATTTGCGCCAGTTCGGGTGTTTTTCAACCAGCTTGCTGCCGGTGTAATCGCGCTGAATGGCGCGCGCCCAGTTCACCTTGTCCTGCGTGTGGGGCTGCTGGTTCTCAGCAAATGGTGGCACCGGCGCGGTTTTGGAGATGAAATAGCCGGAACGGTCGGCGGATGTCAGATAATCATCGGCGACCAACTCGTTATAAGCCAGCGTTACCGTGATCCGCGAGATTTTCAGATGTGCCGCCAGCTTGCGCGACGAGGGCATCTTTTCGCCGGGCAAGAACCGCCCCGACAGGATGGCTGTGGCCACGATCTGCTGGATCTGGCTTTGCAGGGTTCCCTGAAAGGCGGGATCCAGAAAGAAGGTTTCTTCACCGATGGACATGTCACACCTCG
>JAADIC010000364.1 GCA_013151535.1 Alphaproteobacteria bacterium
TGGCGGCGCGGATTTTTTCGATGGCGTCGATCATGGTGTCATCATCGATCTCAAGCGTCTCGGCGGCGCTGATATCGGGGCTGAACAGCGCCGGCATGACACCGGGATTGAGCCGTATGATGGCGGGCAGGGACCAGTGGGACAGGACCTCGTCCTTGTGATTGCGGATCACCAGCGTGGTGTCGCCAAAGCTGATATAAATCTCGCGCCGCTGGGCGTCGGCCGTTTCGCGCCACAGGCCCGGGGCCTCGAGTTTTTCGTATTGTTTCAATGCGGTCATGCTGCCCGTATCCGCCAAACCCTGCCCGCATGTGCCTGCGGGTCAGGGATCTATAGCGTCTGTGGGGGGTGAATTCCACGCATTTCTAGGCTGGGCAGGTCAGACGAATAAAAAGTCCGTCGCCGCCAGAGTGATCGCGCCGACACCGTCCAGAAAGATCGAATCGCTGACCCCGTAGTCAATCATAACACCGCCATTCACCGACGAGATGGTCAGATCGGCGAATGTATAGCCGGTAAAGCCCAGCCGGTCGCTGCCTTGGGTGAAATCTGCGATCACATCATCACCGTTAATCATCGAGCCCTCAAAAAAGAAGAAATCATTCCCGGTGCCGCCGACCAGATAATCGTCAAGCGCGCCACCGACAAGCACATCGTCGCCGCCATTGCCGAACAGCCGATCATTGCCGCCCATACCGTACAGAATGTTGTCAAAATCGTTGCCATACATGCGGTTGGCGGAATCATTACCGGTGGCCTTGGACAGGTTTCCGGCCCCCTGATGCAGGCGGATATTCTCGACATTGAAGCCCAGCGTGAAGGAATTGGCAAAAGAAATGACCGTGTCGGTTCCCTGGCCCGGGTCTTCGCTGATAAGGTCGGTGCTTTCGCGCACCACATAGCGATCATTGCCAAGGCCGCCGCTCATGGTATCGGTGCCGGTGCCGCCATCCAGATAATCATTGCCGTCGCCACCGATCAGAGTGTCGGCACCGGCCCGCCCGAACAGAAAATCGTCGCCCCCAAGACCGACCAGCAGGTTGGCGTTTTCGTTGCCGGTGATGGTGTTGTCCAAGGCATTGCCAAAACCCTGTTCGGCGCTGGTGAAGGCCTTCAGGACCAGGTTTTCGACATTGGCCGACAGTTGATAGCTCACCGTGCTTGAGACAACTTTGTCGATGCCGTTCCCGGCGGTCTCGATGACTTCGTCAGAGCCCTCGTCCACGATATAGGTGTCGTTGCCGGCCCCGCCATTCATGTAATCGACCCCGGTGCCGCCATCCAGCACGTCATTGCCGTCTTCGCCGTAAAGGTTGTCGCTCTGGGCACCACCCAGTAACACGTCATCGCCGGTGCCGCCGCGCATTTCATCGGCTCCGGTGCCGCCGATCAGCCGGTCATTGCCAGCATTGCCGAACATCTGGTCGGCCCCGCGATCGCCGTGCAGCACATCATTGCCATTGCCGCCGCTCATATAGTCGCCGCCCTTGCCGCCGCGCATTTTGTCGTCGCCGTCATTGCCATAGAGCACATCCTCGCCCCGGCCGCCATAGACTTTGTCGGCACCATAGCCGCCAAAAAGACGGTCATCCCCGGTGCCACCCTGAATGAAATCGTTGCCAGCCCCGCCGGCAATATCATCGTTACCGCCATAGCCGAGCAAGACATCATCGCCGCCATAGCCGTTGAGAGAGTCGTTAAAATCGGACCCTTTGAATTTGTCGTCGCCATTCCAGACAGTGGCGACGAAATAGCCGTAATCGCCGTTGAACAGATCGACCAGAGGCAGGGAAAACCCGTACATGACGATGTCCGCGGTTGAGCCGCCAAGAAAATCCACCGACATCGAGGTGACGGTTCCGCCGGTCGGGGTGACAGCCCCCGCACCGCCGGTGGATGTGAAGCCGCTGCCTTTGTACCAGCCATGGCCGTTGCCGGCGTAAAATGCGGTGTCAAAATAGAACAGGCTGCTGGTGAAAGGGCCGGCGCCGTGGCTGTCTGGGCCGTCGGCGACAAACTGGTTACTGGGTCCGCCGGGGATTGCCAAAATAACCGAATTTTCGATCCCGAAACGTGATGCGCGCGCGTTGAGTACAGCCATGACCTATTTTCCCCGTCAAAATCAGTTTGATGCAGCAGGCGCAATTCTTGCGCCGTGACCTGCCGATAAGCCTGAAATTCCCCAAGCCCCGCGACAAGACTTTCGTTAAAGTTGCCGAAATGAAAGTAAATTCCGCAATTTTGCCACGAAATAGCCAGATTTAGGGGGGCTGGCGTGGTTTTGTTGTCAGAATGCCGAGGTGATTGTTGCGCGTTTGAATACAATGCTTTGAGTGGCGGTTGATTGGCCGGAATCAGGGTAACTCACTTGCCTGATTCCTTAATACGAATTTCTGGATTTTACCGGTCGAGGTTTTGGGCAATTCCTGAAAGATCACGGTTTTCGGGGTTTTGAAACCGGCCAGTCGGGCGCGGCAGAAGGCGATCAATTCGGCTTCGGTTGCGGTGCAACCCGGCTTGAGTTCGACAAAAGCGCAGGGGGTTTCGCCCCATTTCTGATCGGGGCGCGCCACCACGGCGCAGAGCGAAACGGCGCGGTGGTTCATCAACGCGCCCTCGACCTCGACCGAGGAGACATTTTCGCCGCCCGAGATGATTACATCTTTCAAGCGGTCGGTGATTTTGACATAGCCGTCGGGATGCATGAAGGCGATGTCGCCCGAGCGGAAATAGCCACCTTCAAACGCCTGCGCCGTGGTTTCAGGGCTTTTGTAATAGCCTTTCATGACAGAATTGCCACGAATGACGATCTCGCCCAGGGTTTGCCCGTCACGCGGCACCGGCACGCGGGTTTGTTGATCGACGACGGTGATTTCCTCCATCATCGGCATCAAAACCCCGGTGCGGGCCTTGATCGCGGCGCGGTCCTGATCCTTGAGGGTGCCCCATTGCGCATCATCCCACAGGCATTCGGACACATGGCCAAAGGTTTCGGTCAGCCCGTAGACTTGTGTCACCTCAAAGCCGATTTTCTCGATCGCCAGCAGGGTGGCGGCGGCGGGGGGCGCACCGGCAGTATAGACTTGAACTATATGGTCAAAATCACGCCGCTCGTCTGGTTTGGCGTTGATAAGGGTGTTCAGAACAATTGGTGCGCCGCCAAAATAGGCGGCCTTTTCATCGGCAATGGCGTCAAAAATCGGCGCGGCTGCGATGTTGCGGCAGCAGATTATGGTGCCGCCCAGCATTGGCATCATCCAGCTATGGTTCCAGCCGTTGCAATGAAACAAGGGCACAATTGTCAGATAACGGGCGAAAAGCGGCATCTGCCAGGCAATGGCGGTGCCGGTGGTCATCAGATAGGCACCGCGATGGTGATAGACCACGCCTTTGGGGCGGCCAGTGGTGCCCGAAGTATAGTTTAACGCTAAACTATCCCATTCGTCCTGCGGCATGATCCAGTTGAAATCCGGGTCACCTTGCGCGATAAAATCCTCGTATTCCAGATGTTTACCGCTGGCGGGAACATCGGCGACAGGGTCAGGAATTTCGACAATTATCGGCGCATCACCGTCGAGCCGTTCAATCGCCGCCTCAAGCACCGCGACGAACTGGCTGTCGACCAGCACCAATCTCGCGCCACCATGGCCCAGAATATAGGCAATGGTATCCACATCCAGACGGGTGTTGATGGCATTGAGAACCGCACCGGCGGCGGGCACGCCGAAATGCGCTTCGACGATGGCCGGAATGTTCGGGCAGATCACCGACACCACATCACCGGGTTTGATATCGTGGTTAACAAGGGCCGAAGCAAGCTGCGAGCACCGGGCGTGAAACTGGGCGTAGCTATAGCGGCGATTGCCATAAACCAGCGCCTCGCGATGGGCGAAAACATCACGCGCGCGCTGCAAATGCGACAGCGGTGTCAGCGGCACAAAATTCGCGGCAACCTTGTTCAGGCCGGTTTCATCTGCCATCTGTCCCATAATAGTCCCCCTTCTGCCGATCTGCGTCACTGGCGTCGTATTCTGGACAGATTTCACCTTTGCGCAAGGTTGAATAGGCCGGATCAAATGGACCAGAGGCGGCAAATGACCCAGTTGAACGCAAACCGACCGTTGCTTGGCGTGTCGCTGGTGATGTTGGCGATGTTGATTCTGGGCTATATCGACAATTTCATTGCGCTGATCGCTGAGGATGTGGGGCTGTGGCAGTTCCATTTCCTGCGCTCGATCCTGATGTGCGGGGCTTTGGCGGTGCTGGCCAAGGCGTTCAAATGGCGTATTCGGCCCCATAACTGGCGCGCGGTGGCGGCGCGCAGTTTTCTGATGGCGTCGGTGTTCGTGCTCTATTTCGGGGCGGCGGGCATGATGCCGCTTTCGCAGGTCGGGGCCGGATTGTTTTCGTCACCGATTTTTGTTTTGCTGTTTTCGGTGCTGTTTTATGGCACCCGCATCGGCATCTGGCGGATATTTGCGGTGGTTCTTGGCTCGGTCGGGGTGATCCTGATCCTGCGGCCCAGTGCTTCGGATGTGTCTGTGCTGAGCCTCATTCCGGTGCTGGCCGGAGCACTTTATGCGCAGGCCAATATATCAACCCGTCAATGGTGTGGGGGTGAGCCGACAGCGGCGCTGGTGATGGGCGCGTTTCTGATGCTCGGGCTTTTCGGGGCCATTGGCTTGCTGGGGTTCACGCTGTTTCCGGCCCCGCCTGATCTGGCCGAGGCCTTGCCGTTTTTCACCCGGGGCTGGGTTGCGCCGAGCGGGCGGTTCACCTTCTGGTTATTGGTGCAGGCGGTGGGATCACTGGGCGCGGTGGCGTTGCTGACGCGGGGTTACCAGCTTGCCGAAGTGTCGTTCGTGACGGTGTTTGAATATTCCTTTCTGGTGTTTGCCGCCTTCTGGGGCTGGATGTTGTGGGGAATTGCGTTGGATCTGCGCGGAGTTCTGGGCATCGCGGCGATTATCTTGTCAGGGGTTATCATTGCGCTGCGCTCACGTTAGTGTGATCGCATGATTATCTCGCGCGGACGCCGGTATATTTTCGTTCACATCCCGAAAACTGGGGGCACGTCGCTGGCTTTGGCTTTGGAGGCCAAAGCGATGAAGGACGATATCCTGATCGGCGACACCCCCAAGGCCAGGCAGCGAAAAAAGCGGCTGAAAGAGGTGGAAACCGAGGGCCGTTTGTGGAAACATTCGCGCCTGGTGGATGTGTACGGGCTGGTTTCACAGGCGGATATGGAGGATTTCTTTGTCTTCACGCTGGTGCGCAATCCGTGGGACCGGATGGTGAGCTATTATCACTGGCTGCGCGAGCAGAGCTTTGAGGCGCGGGCGGTAAAACTGGCGCAAACACTTGATTTTACAGCATTTCTAAACCATGAAGATACGATTGAAAGTGTGCGTAATTCTTCAGATCAGGCTTATGTCAGCGACCGTACGGGCATGGACCGCTGTGATCTTTACATCAGGTTCGAGCATCTGGATGAAGATCTGGCGCGTCTTGAGGATCATCTGGAGTTTCGTTTACCACCGCTTGAGATAACCAACCAGTCCCGGCGTGAACGCGATTATCGCGGCTATTATTCGGACGAGGATGCGCGCCTTGTCAGCCGGATTTGCGCGGCGGATATTTTGCGCATTGGTTATCGGTTTGATGATTTTGTTTGAAAACTTCGGGCCTGCAGCGCGAGTATTTAGAGAACAATGAAAGCCCCCCACCGATTGAGGCAGGGGGCTGGTTTTCTCAGGCGGCGGCTTTGGCGTTGGGGTCAAAGCGGCCATAGAAGGTCTCGCCGTTTTTGGCCATGTCGCGCAACAGCGCCGGTGGCTCGAACCGTTCGCCGTATTTTTCGACCAAGCCTTCGCAGATTTCCACGACTTTCGCTGCGCCCAAAAGATCAAGCGAGGCGAACGGGCCACCTGACCATGGGGCAAAGCCCCAGCCAAGGATCGCGCCGACATCGCCTTCGCGGATGTCTTCCAGCACGCCCTCTTCCAGCGCGCGCACGGCTTCGAGCGATTGGGCCAGCATCAGGCGTGATTTGACGTCTTCGAGCGATGGTTGTTTCTTGGACGGTGTCCAGTTTTCGCGCAGGCCGTGCCACAGGCCGGTGCGTTTGCCGTTATCGTCGTAGGAATAGAACCCGCCATTGGTTTTGCGCCCGTAGCGGCCTTCATCGAACAGCTTGAACATGACCTCGTCGGCCTCGTCGTTGTTGTAGTCATTGCCAAGTGCGGCCTTGGTGGCTTTGGCGATTTTGACGCCGAGATCAATCGAGGTTTCATCGGTCAGTTGCAACGGGCCAAGCGGCATGCCGAACAGTTTGGCGGCGTTTTCGATCAGGGCCGGCTCGACACCCTCGTGGATCATGCGCACCCCTTCGTTGATGTAAGGGATGATGCAGCGGTTGGCGTAAAAGAACCGCGCATCATTGACCACG
The DNA here is from genome assembly GCA_013151535.1 of Alphaproteobacteria bacterium. Classification (GTDB taxonomy): domain Bacteria; phylum Pseudomonadota; class Alphaproteobacteria; order Rhodobacterales; family Rhodobacteraceae; genus UBA5972. The sequence goes on from JAADIC010000364.1 coordinate 6,449, forward strand.
ATCGGGGTTTTGCGGATCTGGCGCACGAAATCGAGCGATTTGGCCACGGCGCGGTTGCCGGTTTGTGCACCTTTGATGATCTCGACCAGATTCATTTTGTGAACCGGTGAGAAGAAGTGGATGCCGATGAATTGCCCGGGCCGCGCGGAGGCTGTGGCGAGTGAGGAGATCGGCAGGGTCGAGGTGTTGGTGGCGAAGATGCAATCCTTCGGGATCACCGCTTCGGCCATTTTGGTCACTTCGGCTTTCACCTTGGGGTCTTCAAACACCGCCTCAATGATTAGATCGCAACCGGTGAGGGCGGTGTAATCGGTGGTGGCGGTGATCTGGGCCAGCACGGCGGATTTTTTCTCCTCCGTCACCTTTTTGCGCTTTATGCCACCGTCCAGAATACCGGCGGCGTGGGCTTTACCCTTGTCAGCGGATGCCTGTGTGGCGTCGATCAAGACGACCTTGATACCGGCAAGCGCGGCGACATAGGCGATGCCTGCGCCCATCATGCCTGCACCCAGCACGCCGAGCTTCTTAACCGATTGATCCGGCACGTCTTTTGGCCGAACAGCACCTTTTTCCAGCGCTTGTTTGTTGACGAAAAGCGAGCGGATCATCGCACTGGTCGAAGGTGTGTTCATCACTTTGGTGAACCAGCGCGCCTCGACCTTGAGGGCGGTGTCAAACGGCACCAGCGCGCCTTCATAGATCACTGCCAGCACCGCTTTGGCGGCTGGATAGACGCCTTGGGTTTTGCCGTGGATCATGGTGCTTGCGCCGACGAACATCGGTAGGCCCGAGGGTGTGTAGGGTGCGCCGCCGGGGAATTTATAGCCGCGTGCATCCCATGGTTTCACCAGGTCCGCGTCCTTGGCATTGTTGATCCAGTCTTTGGCAGCGGCGATCAGTTGATCGGCGGGCACCACATCATCAATCAGGCCGGTGGCCTTCATCTTGGCCGGGGTCAGCATGCGGCCTTCCATCAGGATCGGGGCGGCGGCCATCAGGCCGATTTTACGCGGCACCCGGGTTGCCCCACCAGCGCCGGGGAACAGGCCGATAAGGATTTCTGGCAGGCCAAGACGGGCCTTGGGATTGTCGGCAACGATGATGCGGTGGCAGGCCAGCGGTAGCTCAAAGCCGATACCGGCAGCGGTGCCGGGCAGGGCGGCGACAATCGGTTTGCCGCCCTTTTTGGTTTTGAAATCCATGCCTGCGAGCTCGATTTTGCGCAAAACGCCATGCATCTGCATGATGCCGTCAAAGATGCCCTTGGCCGGATCATCCCCCGCCTCATCGCGCATTTTGGCCAGCACGTTCAGATCCATGCCACCGGCGAAATCTTTCTTGCCGGAGGTGATGATAACGCCTTTGACGCTGGCGTCGCTAAGGGCGGTATCCACATGGGCATCAAGCTCGCGCAGGCCATCAAATGACAGCACGTTCATGGATTTGTCGGGGCAATCCCAGGTGATGGTTGCGATGCCGTCGTCGTCTTTTTTGTAGTGAAATTCAGTCATGTCGTTCCCTTTCAGGGTCTATAAATCGCTGCCGTCTTTGCGGGTGAACCGGTCGGTTGGGCCGTCTATTTCCACCCGCAAATCGACATCGGAATAAGTGCAAACGTCGCTTTTGACCTTGGTGCCGATCACCAGAAAACGCGCTTCTCGATCCGAGCGGTTAATCAGGTGATGGCCGTTGGTGTCGCCCGCTTTGAAGGCGGCAAAACTGCCGCGGCGCATCAAAATCTCGCCCTCGTCCTGCACCAGAACCAACTCACCCTGGGTGACCATGACAAACTCGTCTTCGGTTTTGTGCCAATGGCGCAGGCTCGATTTTGAGCCGGGTTGAAGTACCATCAGGTTTGCCCCGAATTGTGTGAGGCCACCCGCTTCGCCCAACGGATACCGCCCCCGATCGCCCATCTCCGAGGCGTATGGCTCGGGATAGGACGACCCGGTTTGGAATTCGATTTGGGCGAGGTCGAGTTTTGGCATCAGACCCGCTCGATAATCGTGGCGGCACCCATGCCGGAGCCGATGCAAAGGGTGGCAAGGCCAACCTCTTTATCTGCGGCTTCCAGCTCGTCCAGCAGGGTGGCGATGATGACGGCACCGGTGGCACCAAGCGGATGGCCCATGGCAATTGCGCCGCCGTTGACGTTGATCTTGGCGTGATCCGCGTCGAAATACTGCATGAAACGTAGAACGACGCTGGCGAAGGCTTCGTTCACCTCGAACAGATCAATGTCGCTGATGCTCATGCCCGAGCTGGCCAGAATACGCTTGGTGGCGGGCACGGGGCCGGTCAGCATGATGGTGGGATCGGTGCCGATTTTGGCGGTGGCGCGGATGCGGGCGCGAGGTTTCAGGCCGAGCCGTTCGCCGTAGTCTTTGGAGCCGATCAGAATTGCCGCTGCGCCGTCAGCAATGCCGGACGAGTTACCGGCGTGATGCACATGGTTGATCTTTTCCAGATGCGGGTATTTCATCAGGGCGACGGCGTCAAAACCGGGCATAACCTCGCCCATATCCTTGAAGCTGGCCTTGAGACCACCGAGGCTTTGCATATCGGTGGCTTCGCGCACCATTTCGTCGCGATCCAGAATGGCGAGGCCGTTTTGGTCGCGCACCGTGAACACGGTTTTGGCGAACTTGTCGGCCTTTTGCGCGGCTGCGGCGCGTTTCTGGCTTTCGACCGCGAAGGCGTCACATTCGTCACGCGAGAAGCCGTATTCGGTGGCGATGATGTCTGACGAAATCCCTTGCGGTACGAAATAGGTTTTCATGGCGAGGGTTGGATCAGCCGCGATTGCACCGCCGTCGCTGCCCATGGGCACGCGCGACATGCTTTCGACACCACCGGCGATGTAAGCGTCACCAGCGCCGCCGCGTATTTGGTTGGCAGCCATGTTGACGGCTTCAAGACCGGAGGCGCAGAAGCGGTTGATCGACACGCCGGGGATGCGCTCGTCAAGGTCGGAGTAAAGCACGGCGGAACGTGCGAGGCATGCGCCTTGCTCGCCAACTTGGGTGACATTGCCCCAGATCACGTCTTCAACCGCGTGGCCTTCAAGGTTGTTGCGGGTTTTAAGTTCATTGAGTGCCAAGGCAGACAGGCGCACGGCGGGAACTTCGTGCAATGTGCCATCTTTTTTGCCCTTGCCACGCGGGGTGCGCACGGCGTCGTAGATATAGGCTTCGGTCATGGTGTTTTCCTTTTCTTAAGTGCGGTCAGCGGGGCTGCCGGGCATCAAATCATAGGGGTGTTTCCAGCCGGGCTGTTCGCTGATGCGCCTCAGCCAGGCGTCGATATTGGGGTAATCCTTGCGATCAAAGCCGAACGGTTCGGTGTAAAACAGGTAGCCGCAGCAGGAAATATCGGCGTTGGTGATGGCGTCGCCGACCAGCCAATCGCGGTCTTTCAGGTTGCTTTCGAGCGTCATATAGGCGGCTTTGGTGCGGCCTTGCAGGAAACCGATGGCTTCTTTCGGGCGTTTGTCTTCAGGCAGGAAATTCATCAGGAACCGCAGGGGGCCAGCGACGCCGGACAGTTTGTGGTTGTCCCACAGGGTCCAGCGCAGAACCTCGCGTTCTTCAGTGCGGTTTTTGCCGCCGAGCTTGCCGGATTTTTCGACGACGTAATCCTGAATGACGCCGGATTGGGAAAGGGTCAGGTCACCATCGACCATGTAGGGCACTTCGCCCATGGAGTTATGGGCGCGGTATTCGGGGGTGCGGGTTTCGCCAGCGAAGAAATCCACATAGACGGCTTCCCAATCGAGACCGGACAGTTCCAGTGCGAGTGCTGCCTTGTAAGCGTTGCCGCTTTCGCCGAAGCAATAGAGTTTGATGGTCATGTGTTCCCCCTTGGTGCCGCGCCTGCGGCTGGTGTTGAATTTGAGTATACTCGCAAAAAAGAAGCTGGCTGGTTACGCTTTTTTAACCTTGCTCGCAGTAAAGATTGCAGAGCGGTACAGGCTGGAGAGCCGATGGCCGTCAAAGGAGAAGCCGCCCCTGTTTGTGATCTGACGTCGCATATGCAGGGGCGCACCGTTCGTCATAAGGACCGCCCGATGATCTCTTTCATGATCTCGTTGGTGCCGCCGTAAATTCGTTGCACGCGGGCATCTGTCCACATCTCGCCGATGGCGTATTCCTGCATGAAGCCGTAGCCGCCGTGCAATTGCAGGCATTCGTCCAGCACCTCGCCCTGGGTATCTGTCAGCCAGTATTTGCACATGGCGGCGGTTTCAACCGACAATTCGCCCTTCAGGTGGGCGCTGATGCAGGTGTCGAGAAAGGCGCGCGCAACGGTCAGTTTGGTTTGGCATTCCGCCAGTTTGAACCGGGTGTTCTGAAACTCGATGATCGGTTTGCCGAAAGCGTGGCGCTCCTTACAATATTCCACCGTGCGCTCGATCGCGCCCTGCATGGCCCCGACCGCGCCACAGCCGATAATCAGGCGTTCCTGTGGGAGTTGCTGCATCATCTGGTAAAAGCCCTGACCTTCCTCGGTTCCCAGCAGGTTGTCGGGGCGGATTTCGACGTTGTCGAAGAATAATTCGGAGGTGTCTGCGGCTTTGAGGCCGATTTTATCGAGGTTGCGGCCCCGGGTGAAACCCGTCGCGCCCTCGGTTTCCAGTGCGATCAGGGAAATACCTTTGGAGCCTTCGCCGGGGTCGGTTTTGCAGGCGACAAGGATCAGATTGGCGTGTTGGCCGTTGGTGATGAAGGTTTTTGAGCCGTTCATCCTGTAAACATTGCCGTCTTTGATGGCGCGGGTTTTGATCGCTTGTACGTCCGAGCCGGTGGAGGGTTCGGTCATGGCCAGCGCCGTCACAATCTCGCCCGTGGCCATTTTTGGTAGCCAGCGTTGTTTCTGGTCTTCAGTACCGAAGGCCAGAATATAATGCGCCACGATGCCGGAATGGATGGCGTTGCCCCAGCTTGCCAGATTGGCGCGCGAGGTTTCGATCAGGATCGCGGCTTCATGGCCGAAATCCCCACCCGCGCCGCCATATTCTTCTGGCACTGATGGGCATAAGAGGCCAAGTTCAGCGGCTTGCTGCCAAGTGTCGCGATCCATTTCGCCCTGCGCGCGCCATTTGTCAAACTTCGGTGCCCATTCATTTTTGATGAAATCGGCGGTCATGTCGGCGAGCATCTGATGCTCGTCGCTCATCCAGTCGGATTGCAGGTT
>JAADIC010000090.1 GCA_013151535.1 Alphaproteobacteria bacterium
ACCGCCCAAATGGCGGGCGGGGTTCCGGCGATGTGTGACGGGGTCACGCAGGGATATGCGGGCATGGAGCTCAGCCTGTTTTCGCGCGATGTGATTGCCATGGCCACAGGCATTGCGCTCAGCCACAACATTTTTGACGCCGCCGTTTACCTAGGGGTTTGCGACAAGATCGTGCCCGGTCTGGTGATCGGCGCGCAGGCCTTTGGCCATTTACCAGCGGTGTTTTTGCCAGCGGGACCGATGACAAGCGGCCTGCCAAACGACGAAAAATCAAAGGTCCGCCAGCAATTCGCCTTGGGCGAGGTTGATCGCGAGACCCTGATGGCGGCGGAAATGGCGGCCTATCACGGCCCCGGCACCTGCACCTTTTACGGCACCGCCAACACCAACCAGATGCTGATGGAACTGATGGGCCTGCACCTGCCCGGTGCCAGTTTCGTGACGCCCAACACCGAATTGCGCGCCGCACTTACGCGTTTTGGCGCGCAACTGGCGCTGAAAAATTCGGCGCTTGGCAAGGATTACCTGCCCCTGTGCGACATTCTGGATGCGCCTACATTCGTCAACGGTATTGTCGGGCTGAACGCCACGGGTGGCTCGACCAACCTGCTGATCCACCTGATCGCCATGGCCCGCGCCGGTGGTATCCTGTTGAACTGGCAGGATATTTCCGACATTTCCGAGGTCACACCGCTGGTGGCGCGGATCTATCCAAACGGGCTGGCCGATGTGAACCACTTCCACGCGGCGGGCGGGCTTGGCACCATGATTGGCGATTTACTGGGCGCGGGTCTGCTGCACGGCGACACCAAAACCGTGATCGGCGGCGGGCTTGAGGGCTACACGCGCGAGCCAAAGCTGAAGGACGGCGAGTTGATCTGGCAAGACGGCGCGCGCAACAGTCTGAACCGCAAAATCCTGCGAACAGCCGCTGATCCGTTCCAGCCAACTGGCGGCTTGAAACTGTTGAGCGGCAATCTGGGCCGCGCGGTGATGAAAGTTTCGGCGGTGGCCGCAGAGCACCATGTAATCGAAGCCCCCGCGCGAGTGTTTCACGAGCAAGAGGCGGTCAAAGCCGCCTTCAAGGCCAGCGAGTTCACCCGCGATGTGGTCATCGTCGTGCGCTTTCAGGGGCCAAAAGCCAACGGCATGCCGGAATTGCACAGCCTCACCCCCCTGTTAACCATCCTGCAAGGGCGCGGCTTGAAAGTGGCGTTGGTGACCGACGGGCGCATGTCGGGGGCATCCGGCAAGGTTCCCGCCGCGATCCATGTCTGCCCCGAGGCCTTGGCGGGCGGCATGATCGGGCGGTTGCGCGACGGCGATATTGTGCGGGTGGATGCCACAAACGGCGCGCTGGACGTTCTTGAAAACGATGTGGCAGGCCGCCCCTTGGCCAAAGCTGGTTTATCGGTGAACGAGGTCGGATCAGGCCGCGAAATGTTCGCCAATTTCCGGCGCAATGTCGGCCCCGCCGAACAAGGCGCAAGCGCGCTTTACCCTGAATTGGAGGGCCAGCCATGAGCGACCCTTGGGAAAACCTTGCGGCCCATTATGGCACAATCAAGGAGCGGCGGATCCTGTCGCTGTTTGACGACGCGGCGCGGTTTACGCGGTTTTCGGCCCACGCCGGTGATCTTCTGCTGGATTTCTCCAAAACCAACCTTGATGAAACCGGTCTGGGCCTGCTGCTTGATCTGGCCCGCACGCGCGGTGTTGAAACCCGCCGAGACGCCATGTTCCGTGGCGAAAAAATCAACACCAGCGAGGATCGCGCGGTGCTGCACACGGCCCTGCGCGCGGGCGAGGATGCGGCGGTTTCGCTGGACGGCCAAGACGTGATGCCCGACATTCGCGCCACCCGCGCGCGCATGGCCGCGTTCGCCCAAGGGGTGCGCAGTGGCGCGATTGAAACCGCCGTTGGCGGGCGGTTCAGCGATGTGGTCAATATCGGCATTGGCGGTTCGGATCTTGGCCCTTCAATGACGACGCTGGCGCTGGCCCCCTATCACGACGGGCCGCGCACGCATTTTGTCTCCAACGTTGATCCGGCCGATATTTCCGGCGTGCTGGCGGGGCTTGATCCGGCGGAAACGCTGGTGATTATCGCCTCCAAAACCTTCACCACGATCGAGACCATGAGCAACGCCGCCACCGCTCTGGCATGGCTGCATAAGGGGCTTGGCGACAAGGCCCCGCGCCATCTGGCCGCCGTGTCAAGTGCTGGGGACAAGACCACTGAACTGGGCATTGATCCGGCGCGGGTGTTTGGCTTTGGCGATTGGGTTGGCGGGCGTTATTCGGTTTGGGGGCCGGTCGGGCTGCCTTTGATGCTGGCAATTGGCCCGGCGCGGTTTGACACGTTTTTGGCCGGTGCGCGCGCGATGGACCGGCATTTTTGTGACACCGAACTGGCCGAAAACCTGCCTGTTCTGCTGGGTCTGACAGGTATCTGGCACCGCAATATCTGCGGGTATGACAGCCGCGCGGTGCTGCCCTATGACCAGAACCTGCGCCGCCTGCCCGCCTATTTGCAGCAGTTGGATATGGAGAGCAACGGCAAACGTGTGGGCCTAGACGGCGCGCCGCTTACGCGCGCATCCGGGCCGATCATCTGGGGTGAACCCGGCACCAACGGGCAGCACGCGTTTTACCAGATGCTGCATCAGGGCACGACGATTGTTCCGTGCGAATTCCTGATCGCGGCTGCGGGCCACCACCCCGATCTGGCCCATCAGCACGACCTGCTCAAGGCCAATTGTCTGGCGCAATCGGTGGCCTTGATGCGCGGACGCATGGGGCAAGGCGACAGCTATCGCGATTTCCCCGGCAACCGGCCCTCGATCACGCTGGCTTATCCGAAACTGACCCCGTTCACCCTCGGCCAGATCATCGCGCTTTACGAGCATCGGGTGTTTGTCGAAGGTGCGATTTGGGGCCTGAATTCGTTCGATCAATGGGGGGTTGAGCTGGGCAAGGAACTGGCACAAACGCTGTTGCCGATGGTCAAGGGGGCAGACCCCAAGGGCAAGGACAGTTCGACCCGAGGCCTGTTGAAGGCTCTGAACCCCGACCGATAAGGGCTGTGCGCATTGGCTGCCGTCGCGGCAACAAAGAAAAACCGTATTGACCTTCTACCTGCTGGAGCCCCCATATATTAGGGCACCGGAACCGCACGGAAATGGCGTCCACATGCCCAGGCAATCGAGATCAGAACAGAGTGACCGCAGCGCAATTCTGATTGTCGGTGGTTACGGTCAGGTCGGGCTGGCGATTGCCCGCCAACTTGCGCCACAATTTCCGGGTCGGGTGATCGTCGCCGGACGTAGCCGGGAAAAAGCCGGGCAGGCAGCAGCCGCCCTTGGTCAAGACGCGAAGGCGCGCAAGATCGACGTGTTTGCGCCAGTTGCCGCCACATCGCTGGACAATGTTGCCCTGGTTCTGATGTGTCTGGATCAACGAGATACCAAATTTGTCGAGCAATGTCTGACGCTTGGCATCCATTATGTGGATATCACCGCCAACCTCGATTTTCTTTATGCGCTCGAAAAGCTCGATCCGATTGCCAAAGCGAACGCGGCGTGCGCTGTGTTGAGTGTCGGGGTCTCGCCGGGATTAAGCAACATGCTGGCGCGCCGGGCGGTGGCAAATGCAGGCCCGGTCGAGCGGATCGATATCCTGCTGGAGCTCGGGCTGGGTGATGCGCACGGCAAGGCGGCGCTTGAGTGGATGTTCGACAATCTCGACCGCCGCTTTGAGGTGCGCGAGGCCGGCCAAATGCAGCAGGTGCAAAGTTTCGCCGAGGCCAGAGCCCTGCGCCTGCCCGATCAGAAAAACCGGCCGGCCTACCGGTTCAGTTTTCCCGATCAGGTGGTGGTGGCGCGCAGTCTTGACATCGCCTCGGTTTCGACCTGGATCAGGTTTGAAAGCCGGATGGTCACATGGCTGTTCGCCCTCCTTTCCCGCCTTGGGCTGGCCGGGTGGCTGCGGCGCTGGGGCTGGCTGCGCCGCAGCTTGTTGTGGTCGTTTGCCAACATTCATATCGGGACGGATATTTGCGGCGTCGCGATCAACCTGACGGAACGCGCTGACAGCGGCGGGCAGACAAAGGTGATCGGCATCATCGGGCGTCGCGAGGCGGAAATGACCGCGACCATCGCGGCGGAAACCGCCCGTCAGGTGATGACCGGTGAACTGCCGGGCGGCGTTGTGCACAGCGATCAGGTGATCGGGCTTGATGCTGTCATCGCGGCCCTCATGACACAACAACCCGAGCTGGCGGTCCGGCTCTAAAACCTCTGCCAAATGGTCTACAGACAGCCCTCAAGGGGGCGCAAACATCGTGAAACAGGACCGGCCCCGGTGCTTGGATTGATAGAGTGCGGCATCCGCGTCGCTGGCCATCTGCCCGGCATTCAGTTTTTTATAGCGGCTGGAAACCGTAATACCGATGCTGGCGCTGACACGGCATTGGGCCCCGTCAAACAGGATCGGTGCTTGCAGCCGCTTGATGATCCGGCCCGCGATGCGGGTCAGGATTTTTTCGTTGTCACAGCCCATCAGGATCAGCACAAATTCATCGCCGCCAGTGCGCGCCACGATATCATCTGTGCGGGTTTCCTCGACGAAAATCCGCGCCGCCTGTTGCAACACATGATCGCCCGCCGCATGGCCGTGGGTGTCATTCACCGACTTGAAAAAATCAAGGTCGATATGCATCAACCCAAAGCGGTTGCGCGGGGCGCGGGTGATCTCGCGCGCCAGAACATGATCCAGTGCGCGGCGGTTTTTGAGGCCGGTCAGGGTGTCGGTAAAAGCCTGTTCCTCGGCCGCGATTTTTGCCCCTTGCAGGCGCGAATTCAGGTTTTTGCTTTCTTGCAGCACCGCTGACTGCGCCTCGATCAGATAGAGCATTTCAACGGTCGTATCGGACGGGGCAAAATCCTTGCTTTTGAGGCCAAAACGCCCGACACATTCGGCCACCGAAATCCCCAGCGACAGGTTCAGCAAAACCCCCTGATCGCCGGGCAGGGCAATCACGATCCCCTTGAGGGAATTGCGGGGCTGGGCGCGAAAGATCACATGCGCAGCCTGCCCGTCGGCGGCGCGCAGATCATCAACGATCTGCACCCCGCGCGGGCGTCGAAACTCCAGCACTTCGGTCAGACGGCTGCCGACCAGTTGCAAATCCGGGCACAGTTTCTGCATGGTCGGGCCAGCCCGCTCGATATGCCCGGTCAGCCCGATCCACAGATGCAACGGCATCAACAGATCCAGCCCGCCTTCGGTCAGACGCAAACCAGCCCGGCGCCGCTTTTTTGTCATGTGCCGACCCCCAGTTCAAAATCGCGCCCTTCGGCAAATTCCGCATCCAGAATATTGATGGCAATGCGATCAATATCACCCCCCTCTCCCTGAATGGTTGAATGTTCCAGCAGCACCAGCGCCCCGTAATCATCGGCCATGGCGCGCAGGATGCCCAGAACCAGAGTGCCAAAACCGCGCTGGCCCCAGGCATATTGCAGACAATAGGAATTGGTGGAGTAAACCCGCAATTCCAGCCTGGGGAAATCCAGTTCCGGCAGGGCCAGATTGGCACGATCATGCAAATCGTCGAGCGAGTGCAAAAACTCCTCGAACGTGTCGCCACCAAAGCGCAGCAGGCGACGCAGAGCCTCAAAATCCGGATGCGAGATCAGAAACGTGCCGATATCTTCCAGCAACCCTTTGCGCGACCGCTCCAGCAACAGGCAGCAGGATGCCAGCACCGCTTCGGTCTGGCTGCGATCATAAATCAGCATGGATTCGAAGTTTTCAAATCCCAGTTCCGCATCCCGACAGATTTCCGACCAGAAATCATCGCCATAGGTTTCCTGCACAAACCGCTGGATCGACCGGTTCACCAATCCGTGCAATTTTAACCCTCCTGTCTCGCGCATATGAGCGCAGTCTAGGACGAGAAAGGTTAAATTTCAGAAAACAGCCGCGTTATTGCCTCGGCGAAATCTGGATACCGCCGATTTCAAGCGCATCCAGACGCATAGGCGTGAAGGCGAAATCGCCGTTCAGCACCTGCGCAATCAACGCTTCGGCAGGCTGGAGCGCCATTTCGCCATCATAAGACACAACCGAAATGCGGTAAAAATATTCGGTTTCGTCGGCGCTCTGCTTCAGGGTTGCGATCTCGGTGCGCTCCGGATCGGTGTCGCGCCAGAACAAAACCCCGGCCTCCTGCCCGCCCGAGCGGGTGAACGAGCCCAACACCAACGCGCAGCCGGGGCGGCCATCGGGCAGGCTTTGCAGACAGGATTGCAGGATCCGCTCCAACTCGTAATCGGGAATGTCGCTCAATGCCGCCTCTGGCAGAACCGCCCCTGCCGGGCGCACCGGCAATATTTCGGCCAGTCGTACCTTGGTTTTTGGCACCCCGATCTCGTCAATGCCGCGGCTTAACGCCCAGCGGCTGGCCCCGTCGTCAAACCGCGCCAAATGCTCATTCAGCAGTTTTTGCTCGGGATGATCTGTAAGTGCGCGGATCCGCGCAAGCCCGGCCTTCCCGGCAAGGCCCCAATCGCGATCAAGGCTCCAGATATCGAGATCCGCCACCTTCATGCGCCCGTCAATAAACCGCGCCACATGGCTGTTGGCCGAAATCCGCTCGACGTTCAGAACCGGCGTCAACCACAGCATCGCCAGCCCGATCAGCCCAACTGCCAGCCAGCGATTGGCGAACCGCACCCGGGCACGCCAGCCCTGCCCGCGCAAAACCGACAAGCCATAGCTTAACGCATAGGCAAAACCGATGCCCGACACCGCCGCCGCCGCAAAGCGCGCCGGTGTCCAGCCATATTGCACCACCCGTTCCCAAATCGCGAAAACCGCGATACCGGCAATAATCGGCAGCAGGAGCGCCAAAACCCGGGCCGAAACAACCATGACCGGCGAGCGTGCCGCATCCTCGTCGCGCCCATCGACCGCCGCCGTAATCAGGGTCACCGCCCCCGCCGCCATCACCAGCATGGTCCCGGCTGCCGAAAACGAGCCGAACACATCGTCCAGCCCCTGAAACGGCACCAGCCCGATAAACAGCGCCACCACCAGCGCCACCAGCGGCAACAAAAGCCGCAGCAGGTGCAGGGCCAGACGGCGCAGGGTGGCGACCACATTCTGAAGCTCGTTCAAAACTGCCAGCGACAGGCCCAGAACCAGCCCGCTCAAGGGCAGGGCAATCCAGCTTTTATCATAAACAAGGCCGAGATAGTCAAATTTCACCAGCGACAGCAATTGATCCGACAAAAAGATCACCAGCCAGAACAGACCGACAAACGCCCAGGAGGTAACCGAGCGCACAAAGATCGACCAGGCATTGTCAAACAGGCTTTCGTAATCCCGCCAACCTTGCGGCGACATCTCCTGCGCCATGGCAAAAGACAGTGGTAACTGCGCCAGAACAACCAGCGCGACAAAGGGATGAAGGCTTTCAAAAAACGCGCTTACATCGTCAAAACGATAACTGCTCCAAAGCAGCAGCAAGGCCGAAACTGCGGCAATCACAGCCGCATAGCGCATCGCCGCCAGCAGGCTGATCCGGCCCAGCATCAACAGCAAGCCACTGAAAAACGCCGCCAGAAACGCCGCCAGAACCATCAGCAGGCGCAGGCTGTCCACCTGATCGGGCAGAAACTCGAACAAGGCCCAGAAACTCAGCCCCGCCAATGCGCCAGTCAGAGCAAGGGTGATGCGCAGGGTCATGGTCGGTTGGTTTTCGGGCATGGAACTGGCTCCGGCTGGTGGGTTAGCCAGCTTTATCCCCTTTGCGCCGTATTTTCGCAAGCCGTGCATGCAGCACTATCAAAAATCCGGACAAAAATCTGCTTAGAAATCTGTTGGCGCACCGCCTTCTTCCTTGCGTTTGGCGACAAAAGCCGCCAACTCCTCGCGGATATCTTCACCCAGTTCCGGCGGCGTGAATTCATTCAGGATGTTCTTGAAAACCTTATGCGCCCGTTCCGCCGTCCAGGTTGCCCCGTCCAGCTCCCACGCTTCATAATTGCGCCAATCGCTGACAAACGGGCTGTAAAACGCGGTTTCATAGCGGTCCTGGGTGTGCTGCACGCCAAAATAATGCCCCTGATGGCCAACCTCTTTGATCGCATCAAAAGCGATATCCTCGGGGGTGGTGGCGGTCAATTGCGGCTCCATATAACGCTGGATCATCTGGATCATCTCGCAATCCATGATGAACTTTTCGGGGCTGGCGATCAGCCCGCCTTCAAGCCAACCGGCAGCGTGATAGACAATATTGGTGCCCGACTGCACCGCCGACCAAAGCGAGTTCGAGGTCTCCCACATGGCTTGCCCGTCAGGCACATTGGCCGCACAAACGCCGCTGGCGCGCATGGGCAGGCCGTAAAGCCGCGCCATTTGGCCGGTCATCTGGGTGGCGCGCATATATTCCGGCGTACCAAACGCGGGCGCGCCCGATTTCATATCGACATTGCTGGTGAATGTACCGATTGCCACCGGGCAGCCGGGGTTGACCACCTGCAAAAGCACAATCGCCGCCAGCGCCTCGGCAATCGAAAGCGTCACTGCGCCCGACATGGTTACCGGCGCCATGGCGCCGGCCAGGGTGAACGGGCTGACGATCACCGGTTGGCCGCGCCGCGCATGGATCATCGCGCCTTCCAGCATGGGGAAATCATGCTTCAGCGGGCTGACCGAGTTGATGTTGGTATACATATGCGGCGCGCCGTCGAATTCCTCGCGGCTCATGCCGCCGGCGATGCGCACCATCTCCATCACATCCTCGACCCGCTCGCGCCCCAGACTGTAGGCATGCACCACTTTATCGGTCAGGATCAGCTTTTCCGACACACAATCCAGATGCCGCACGGATGCGTGAATATCAATCGGCTCCACCGGATAACCACCGGCGAAATGGATGCAGTTGAAATATTGGGTGAGCTTCATAAGGTTTTGAAAACTCTCGAAATTACCCGATATTTTGCCGGTGGACAGATCGGCGTAATTGGGCGGCGAAGAGACGTTGCCAAACAGGATATGCCTGCCACCAACCTCAATGGCGCGATCCGGATTGCGCGGGGTTATGGTAAATTCCGAGGGCGCATGCGCCAGCATTTCCATGACGAAATCCCGGCCCATCCTGACGTTTTCACCCTCTACCTTGCAGCCCGCCTTTTTCAGGATGGCCAGCGCGTCGGGGTTCAGAAATTCGATACCGATCTCTTCCAGTATGCGCATGGCACCGTTGTGGATGGCCTGCACACCATCGGCGTCCAAAGGCTCGGTCGGGCGATCCCGATTGATCGGTATGCGCCACGGCATCTGTTCAATCGCGTGGCTGCTGTCGCGCCGCGCATTGCCGGCCCGCCCACCGCTTCTGGTCCGTCTTGCCACGTTTGTGCTCCCTGTTCCGTTTGGCTGGAGTAAATCCAATCCAGTTGAATTCACCCATCGGGCTGGGCGCGTTTGAAACATAAACGCCGCTGCGTCTCGATGGATGAAGGCCCGAATCCGATCAGATTGGTTTCGCACTTAACAGACCAGATCAAGGCTGGCTGGCTTGAGAGAAAACGACGCGTCATGTCGGAAACGGTGGCTGGCTTGTCTTTTCTGGAGCGGTGCAGGGCGGCGATATTCGATCATGCCAGCCAGTATTCACACCCGGATTATCCGGTTTATTCGTTCATAAACAACTGGTTGCCCATGGGCATACCGCAATAAACTAGAAAACCGGTTTATCGGTCTATTGGTTTATCGGTCTACCGGTGCATTGGTCTACCGGTCTATCGGTCCATCGGTCTATCAGTTTACCAGCTTAAAATCCGGCTTTATGTGATCAAACGGCGTTGGAGCAAGAGTTTCAAAAACCTGACAGATCACAGAACTCCCAACCCGTGATGTTCTGCGCATGATTGGCAGCAAAGCAAAACCCGGAGCGCATCACAAACCGTTGCTGTTGATCCCCGTGGAAAACTGAAAATCCTGATTTATAGGTGCAATACAACGTGTTAAGCTGGCGCAACTAAAGCGCCCGGTCAATCTTGGTCGACAGGTGGATCAGGCTCTCGGACGAGCGGACCCCCTTGATCTCGCCGATCAAATCCAGGGCCTCGTCCAACTCCGTGGTATTCTCGCTGGCCAGTTGCAGCACCATGTCAAAGCGCCCCGAAGACGTATGCACGACCTCCACCGCCGCCATGATTTTCAGCCGCGCCAGCACCATCGCGGTGGCGCGTGGCTCGACCTGCATCAGCACCGTGGCGTGAATACGGTTGAGCCGCGTCGCCGCGCCCAGTTTCACCGTATA
>JAADIC010000135.1 GCA_013151535.1 Alphaproteobacteria bacterium
CTCGAGGCGTTCACATCGCTGAACGGCCCGGCGTTTTATGGCCTTCCGGCCAACGAAACCACGCTGACCCTGACCAAATCCACCCCGCAAGAATTCCCCGCCAAAATCGACACACCCGATGGCCCCGTCACCCTGTTTGATCCCGGTTTTCCGCTCCACTGGAAAATCACCGCCTGATCTTCTTTGTCCCAAAAATATCCTCGCGCGAAGCGCATAAAGGTTGCCCATATGATCCCGTCCGCCTTTCCTGAAAAATCCGAAATCGCCCGCCTGACCGCCCGCATGCTGCTGGAAATCAAGGCGGTGCATTTCAACACGGCTGAACCGTTCACCCTGGCCTCGGGCCTGCCATCCCCCACCTATATTGACTGCCGCAAGCTGATCTCGCATCCGCGCATCCGCTCGATCCTGATGGATTTCATGGCCGTCACCGTGATGCGCGACGCGGGGTTCGAGGCGTTTGACAACATTGCCGGGGGCGAAACCGCCGGCATACCGTTTGCCGCGCTTATGGCCGAACGTCTGGCCCTGCCGATGACTTATGTGCGTAAAAAACCCAAAGGCTACGGGCGCAATGCCCGTATCGAGGGCGACATGACCGAGGGGCAGCGGGTGCTGCTGGTCGAAGATTTGACAACCGATGGCGGCTCCAAGCTGTCATTTGTCGATGCTATCCGCGAGACCGGCGCAACCTGCGGCCACACGGCGGTGATTTTTTATTACGACATTTTCCCGGAAACCGAAAAGACGCTGGGCGATCACGGCATCAGGTTGCACCATCTGTGCACATGGTGGGACGTTCTGGCCGAAGCCAAAACCGGCGGGCATTTTGACAGCGAGACCATTGCGGTGGTCCAAGCGTTTCTGAACGCCCCGCGAGACTGGCAACAGGCCAACAGAACCTAGAACGGGTATAAGAGCATGGAAATGGCACGCAAGATCATCATCGACACTGACCCCGGCCAAGACGATGCGGTGGCAATCCTGCTGGCGCTGGCCTCAAACGAGCTTGAGGTGCTGGGCCTGACAGCGGTGGCCGGAAATGTGCCCCTGCCCCTGACTGAACTCAACAGCCGCAAGATTTGTGAGCTTGCGGGCAAGCCTGAAACCAGGGTTTTTGCCGGTTGCGCCGCGCCGCTCAGCCGCAAGCTGGTGACAGCCGAGCATGTGCATGGCCGCACCGGGCTGGACGGGCCGGAACTGCCCGATCCGGTGATGCCCCTGCAAGACCAGCACGGCGTTGATTTCATTATAGAAACCTTGCGATCCGAGCCTTCTAAAACGGTTACGCTTTGCCCACTTGGCCCGCTGACAAATATTGCCACGGCGTTCAATCGCGCGCCGGACGTGGTTGAGAAGGTCGAGGAAATCGTGCTGATGGGCGGGGCCTATTTCGAGGTCGGCAATATCACCCCGGCGGCTGAATTCAACATTTACGTCGATCCCCAAGCCGCTGATATCGTGATGAAATCCGGCGCAAAAATCACCATCATGCCGCTGGATGTGACCCATAAGGCCCTGACCACCCGCGCCCGTATCGATGCCTTTCGCGCCATGAACACCCCGGTCGGCACCGCCGTTGCCGATTTCACCGACTTTTTCGAGCGCTTCGACATGGCCAAATACGGCTCAGAAGGCGCGCCTTTGCATGACCCTTGCGTGATCGCCTATCTGATCCGCCCGGAATTATTCACCGGCCGCCATATCAATGTGGAGATCGAAACCATGTCGGAACTGACCCTCGGCATGACTGTCGCCGATTGGTGGGGCGTCACGGATCGCGCGCCAAACGCCACCTTCATGGGCGATATTGACGCTGAAGGCTTTTACGATCTGCTGATCGAGCGCATTGCCCGGCTTTAAGCCTTTCATGCAAATACTGCCCAAATAATCGGCATTTACCAAGAATTAAGCCTGATTTCAGGGCAGTCAAAAAATTCGCACCCGGTTTTGCTGCTTCCCCCTTCCCAAACGCCCCGCCCCGCGCTTTGAAACCGCAAACCATTTCAGGAGAGCGTTATGAACGGTGCGGATACAGCGTGGATACTTGTGGCAACGGCTTTGGTGCTGTTCATGACCCTGCCGGGGCTGGCGCTGTTTTACGGCGGGCTGGTCAGGGCGCGCAATGTTTTGTCGGTTTTCATGCAATGTTTTGCCATCGCCGCCCTGATGAGCGTGCTTTGGCTGATCGCCGGTTATACCATCGCTTTTGGTGGCGACGGCCCGTTTTGGGGCGGGCTGGATCGGTTGTTTCTGAGCGGCGTGGATGCCGACACCGTCAGGGGCACCCTGCCCGAGGTGCTGTTCTTTGCCTTTCAGATGACCTTCGCCATCATCACCCCGGCCCTGATCGTCGGTGCCTATGTTGAACGCATCGGCTTTGGTTTCGTGCTGGTGTTTTCCGGCCTGTGGATGCTGCTGGTTTACGCGCCAGTGGCCCATTGGGTTTGGGGCGGCGGCTTTTTGTCGGATGGCGGTATATTCGGCGCGATAGGTATACGTGATTTCGCAGGCGGCGTGGTGGTGCATGAAACCGCCGGTCTGGCCTCGCTTGTGATCGCCGTTGTGCTGGGTGCGCGGCGCGACAAATCCAAGCCGCCGCATAATCCGGGCTATGTGATGCTTGGCGCAGCGATGCTGTGGGTTGGCTGGTTCGGCTTTAACGCGGGCTCGCAACTGGCGGCGGATGGCGGCGCGGCCATGGCCCTGACGGTGACGCATCTGTCAGCCGCCGCCGCCTCGCTGAGCTGGGCAGCGTGGGAGCGGATCAAATACGGCAAATCCTCCCTGATCGGTCTGGTCACCGGCACCATTGCCGGTCTGGCCTCGATCACTCCGGCCTCGGGTTTTGTCGGGCCGGTTGAGGCGCTGGTGATTGGCACCGTGGCCGGTGTTTTGTGTCAGGAGGCCTGCTCAATCATCAAGAACCGCCTGAAAATTGACGACACGCTGGATGTATTCGCAGTGCACGGAGTTGGCGGCATTTTCGGCACCATCATGATTGCGGTGTTTGGCGTGGGCAGCTTCACCGCCCAGCTTGGCACTTTGGCAATCGTTGGTGTGTTCACGCTGGTCGCGACTTATGTGATCGTCAAGATCGCCGCCCTCATCACCCCGATCCGTGTCAGTGAAGAAGACGAGTTCACCGGCCTTGATCTGGCCAGCCACGGCGAGCGGGCTTACGAGCTGAATTCCTGACCATATAACGCGCGCGCGCGTTCATCAAAGGCGCGCACGATGCGTCGCATGGCTTCGTTGAACACGACCCCGATCACCGCTTGCAGGATGGCGGATTTGAATTCAAAATCGACAAAGAAATCAACCTCGCAGCCGCCTTCAACATCCTTGAAATGCCAGTGGTTGTTCAAATAGCGAAACGGCCCGTCGAGATATTCAACATCAACACAGTTTGCCGCCGGGTTCAGGGTCACGCGCGAGGCGAAGCGCTCGCGAAACAGCTTGAAGGAAATCACCAGATCGGCCTCGATCACCTCGCCGGTTTCGGTCATCCGCCGCTTGTTGATGCGCGCCGCCGCGCACCACGGCAAAAACTCGGGATAACGCGCCACATCGGCCACCAGATCGTACATTTGACGCGCCGAATAGGGAATGATGCGTTTTTCGGTGTGGGTCGGCATCTGGGCGGTGGCCTTTCACGGCAGGCAAGCTATAAGCAAACGGGGGCATGGGCGTCTTTTCCTATTTTGACGTCATATTCAAGAGGGTAAAATGGATCATTCAAACTATGTGATCGACCAGATGATCTCGGCCAAATCCATTGCCGCGCGGGTCGAGGCGCTGGCCCATGAAATCCATGACGCCTTTGAAGGTACCGACAAACTGATCGTGATCGGCCTTTTGCGCGGCTCGTTCATCTTCATTTCCGATCTGGTGCGCGAACTTGATTTGCCGGTCGAGGTCGATTTTCTGGAAACCTCGTCTTACGGCGACGGTATGGAAAGCTCGCGCGAGGTGCGCATTCTGAAAGATTTGCGCGGTGAAATCGAAGGGCGCGATATTCTGGTGGTCGAGGATATCGTCGATACCGGCCACACATTGCACCACGTTTTGAACCTGCTGCAGTCGCGCAAGCCCAAGCGGATGGAGGTCTGCGCTCTGCTCGACAAACCCTCGCGCCGCGAGGTGGATGTCAAGGCGACCTGGGTCGGATTTGAAATTCCTGATAAATTTGTCGTCGGCTATGGCATTGATTACGCACAAAGAAACCGCAACCTCGATCACATCGGGGCGGTGCGGTTTCTGGATGAGGATTAAGACGGCTTCACGCCGGAGCATGAAGCCGCTGGCGCACAGATGGCGGATGTGGTTGAAAATATGTCAAAACTATCCGATGATGACCTCGCGGCCATCGCCGCCTGTCTGAAGGAATTACCATGAACTTCTTCTGGTTTTTACGCATGAGCCGTCTGGTGCGCCGCCCGCGCTCGGGCAAGCAGTTGATTGTAATCGCTATTTTCGTCGCAATCGCGCTTGGGTTCTATGGCATCGAGCAAATCTGGGGCTGGCCCGAGGGGTTGACGCCCAGTGGTGGCCGTGGCCGATTACTGCGCTAGCATACTCGCCCGCGCCGCCCGAAGCCGGGCAAAATCATCGCCCGCGTGATAACTGGAACGGGTCAGCGGCGTGGCCGACACCATCAAAAACCCCTTGCCATAGGCGGCTTTTTCATAGGCGGCGAATTCATCCGGCCTGATAAAGGCGGCAATGGCGTGATGCTTGGGCGTCGGTTGCAGATACTGCCCGATGGTCAGAAAATCCACATCCGCGGCGCGCAAATCATCCATGACCTGATGCACGGATACCCGATCTTCGCCCAAACCGACCATGATGCCGGATTTGGTGAACATGGACGCGTCAAGCTCTTTCACCCGCTGCAACAGGCGTAAGGAGTGAAAATACCGCGCGCCAGGGCGCACGCTTGGATAGAGGCCGGGCACGGTTTCAAGGTTGTGGTTGAACACGTCAGGCTTGGCCGCGACCACCACTTCAAGCGCATCCGGGCCGCAATTGAGGAAATCGGGTGTCAGAACCTCGATCGTGGTGTCGGGGGATTGCTGGCGAATGGCGCGGATGGTCCGGGCAAAATGTTCGGCCCCACCATCGCTGATATCGTCGCGGTCAACGCTGGTGACAACCACATGTTTCAGCCCCAGTTTGGCCACCGCCGCCGCTACGCGCCCCGGCTCAAACGCATCCAATTCACGACTTGCAGGCTTGCCGGTAGCGATGTTGCAAAAACTGCAGGCGCGCGTGCAGATATCGCCCATAATCATCATGGTGGCATGCCCCGCCGACCAGCATTCACCAACATTCGGGCAACCCGCCTCTTCACAGACCGTGACCAGATTATTGTCGCGCAGGGTGTCACGGGTTTTCTTGTAACCGGCAGAATTGGGCGCTTTGACCCTGATCCAGGCGGGCTTGCGCATCGGCGCATTATCCGCCCTATGGGCCTTTTCAGGATGGCGTTCGGCCGGAATTTTCAAATCACGCATGGCGATACCCTCGTTGTTGCGGCCTATATAGGCGGCGCTTTCACGCTTGTCTCGCGAATTCCGCCCGGCGCATTCTGCATGGGATATTGAGCCTAGTTTAGAATCATTATAAAAAGCCCTCAAGCTCACAATGGGTGAGTCGATTGAAAGGAAATCAACATGCATATTGGTATAAAACTGCCCGACGTGACCTTCAAAACCCGCGTGCGCGACGAAAGCATCGGCGGCGACAACCCGTTTCGCTGGCAAGATGTCACCACCGACGACTATTTCGCCGGCAAACGCGTGGTGTTGTTCAGCCTGCCCGGCGCCTTCACTCCGACCTGCTCCACCTATCAGCTACCCGGTTTTGAAAACGGTGCGGCGGATTTCAAGGCGGCTGGCATTGACGAGATTTATTGCATGAGCGTCAATGACAGCTTTGTTATGAACAAATGGGCGCAAGGGCAGAACCTTGAAAACGTCAAGGTGATCCCGGATGGTTCGGGCGAGTTCACCCGCAAGATCGGCATGCTGGTTGAAAAAGCCAATCTTGGCTTTGGATATCGCTCGTGGCGCTATGCGGCTGTCATCAAAGACGGCGTAATCGAAGGCTGGTTCGAAGAACCCGGCCGGGCCGATAACCACCCGGATGATCCATATGGTGAAAGCTCACCCGAAACCGTTCTGGCGTGGTTGAAAGCCAACTAACCCCGCAAAGCAGCGTTTGAATGCTTGGGGGGCGTCTGGTATAAAACCGGACGCCCCTATTTCTTTTGACAGGATGAACATGGCCCTTGATCTGGTTCAACATCGCAAAGACGCCCACCAGATCGGCCAGCTTCAGGAATACCTGAAACAGATCGTTTACGGTGGCAATGACGGTATCGTCACCACATTCGCCGTGGTGGCGGGCTTTGCCGGTTTTGGCGCCGAAGGCGTGGCCGAAATCGGCTCGATCGCGGTTTTGCTGTTTGGCATCGCCAATATTCTGGCCGATGGCACCTCCATGGGGCTGGGCGAATTTCTGTCGTCGCGTTCCGAGCGTGATCTCTATGTGGCGCATCGCAACAAGGAATTGCACGAGATCGCCCATAATCCGGACAATGAGCGGGCCGAGGTGATCGAGATCCTGAAAAGCCATAAAATGTCTGAATCCGACGCCACCACCATGACCGATGTGTTCCAGCGCAATCCCGAATTGATGGCCGATTTCATGATGGTTTACGAACTCGGCATGGCCGACACCACGGACGAAAGCCCCGCCATCAAGGGCCTTTTCATGTTCCTGTCCTTCGTGCTGTTCGGCGCGGTGCCGCTGTCGCCCTATTTCTTTCTGCCCCCCAACGGAACCACGTTTATCTATTCGATCTTCGCCACCTTCGCCGCCCTCGTCGCCCTTGGCCTGCTGCGCTGGTATGTGACCACGGTCAATGTCTGGCGCTGCGTGTTCGAGACAGTTCTGGTCGGCGGCACCTGCGCGGTCGTCGCCTACGCAGTCGGGTTGGCCTTCGCTGGACAATTTTAGTATACACTCGCATACCGTCTTTCCATTGGCGGAAAACTCCACTATGACACCCTCAAAGGCCCCTCTTTCCGCATAAAGGCGAACATCATGAAGAAGATCAAAGTCGCGAACCCGGTTGTCGAACTTGACGGCGATGAAATGACCCGCATCATCTGGCACATCATCAAGAAAAAGCTGATCCTGCCCTATCTGGACCTCGACCTCTTATACTACGATCTGGGGATCGAGGAACGCGACCGCACTGACGACCAAATTACCGTCGATGCCGCAAACAAAATTGCCGAGGTCGGTGTCGGCATCAAATGCGCCACCATCACGCCGGATGAAGCACGGGTCGAGGAATTCGGCCTTAAACGCATGTATCACAGCCCGAACGGCACCATTCGCAACATCCTTGGCGGCGTGATTTTCCGCGCGCCTATTATTTGCAAAAACGTGCCGCGCCTTGTGCCGGGCTGGACCAAACCGATTGTCATTGGCCGCCACGCATACGGCGACCAATACCGCGCCACAGATTTCCATTTTCCGACCGCCGGGAAACTGACGATGAAATTCGTCGGCGACGACGGGCAGGTGATTGAACGCGAAGTGTTTGACGCCCCCGGTGCCGGTGTCGCCATGGCGATGTATAACCTTGATAAATCGATCTATGATTTCGCGCGGGCGTCGCTGAATTACGGCCTGAACCTTGGCTGGCCAGTATATCTGTCAACCAAAAATACCATCCTGAAGGCCTATGACGGCCGTTTCAAGGATATTTTCCAAGAGGTTTATGATGCCGAGTTTGCCGACGCTTTCAAAAAGGCTGGCATCCATTACGAGCACCGACTGATTGATGATATGGTCGCGGCCAGCATGAAATGGTCGGGCGGCTATATCTGGGCCTGCAAGAATTATGATGGTGACGTGCAATCGGACACCGTGGCGCAGGGTTTCGGATCACTTGGCCTGATGACCAGCCAGTTGATGACACCCGACGGCAAGATCGTCGAGGCCGAGGCGGCGCATGGCACCGTAACCCGCCACTTCCGCCAGCATCAAAAGGGCGAGGCAACCTCAACCAATTCAATCGCCTCGATCTATGCCTGGACCGGTGGTTTGAAGCATCGCGCCAAGCTCGATGGCAATGAGGCGCTGACCAATTTCGCCGACACGCTGGAAAAAGTCGTGGTCGACACGGTGGAAAGCGGCGAGATGACCAAGGATCTGGCGCTGCTGGTTGGCCCCAACCAGAAATGGCTGACCACCGAGGGTTTCCTTGATAAGGTTGACGAAAACCTGAACAAGGCGCTGGTGGGCTAGATATTTTGGCGCTGGACCCGCCCCTTTTGCCAGTTTAGCAAAAGGGGCAACCAGTTCGGAGCCAGCCCATGCCCAAGCAATACATCTTTCTGATCGTCGCCGTGGTTTTTGAAGTCATCGGCACCGCGTCTTTGCAAGCCAGCCAGCAATTCACCAAGTTCTGGCCAAGCCTTGTGGTGGTGCTCGGCTTTGCCGGGGCGATGTATTTCCTGACGCTGACGCTGAAATACATGTCGCTGGGCGTGGTTTATGCGCTGTGGTCGGGCCTCGGCATCGTGCTGATCGCCCTCATCGGCCTTGTGGTCTACAAACAGGCCATCGACCTTTGGGCCATGATCGGCATGGTGCTTATCATCGCCGGCATCGTTGTCATTCAACTGTTGTCAAAGACGGTAAGCCATTAAATACCTTCAACAAATGTATATTCCCGATCCGCTGCTGGCAGGCCGTAAGACAGCGCTTCCTGATATTCCGGCCCATTGTAAAACGCCTTGGCCGTGGCCATATCCTTGAACCGGATGATGACATTGCGCGCGCGCCCTGTGCCTTCCATGTGAAAACACTCCCCGCCGCGCGCCAGAAATTCGCCGCCATATTTGGCTACGGCAGGCCCGGCAAGGGCCGCGTATTTCGCATATTCATCCGCATCATTCACGTCGATATGCACCATCGCATAAACCGCCATCTAACCCTCCAGAACCTGTTTTGCAGCGTTAATCGCCGCCTTGGAATTTTCCACGCTCGGCCCACCGGCCTGCGCCATATCGGCCCGACCGCCGCCACCCTTACCGCCAAGGGCTTCAGCCGCCGCTTTGACAATATCCACAGCCGAGCATTGTGCGCAAAGGTCATCCGTCACCCCCGCCGCAATCGCCGCTTTGCCGCCGGTATCGGCCAGCAATAGCACCACACCCGAGCCAAGGCGTTTCTTGTGCTCGTCAATCAGCCCGCGCAGATCCTTGCCGGAAACGCCGGTCAAAACCTGCGCCAAAAACGCCACGCCGTTCACATTTTCCGGCGCATTTGCCGCCTGCCCACCGCCTGAAAGCGCCAGTTGACGGCGCAGATCGGCCAGTTCGCTCTGCAGGGATTTGCGTTCATCCAGCACGGATTTGACCCGCGCCGACAGCTCATCCGGCGTGGTTTTCAAGACCCCCGCCGCCTCGGACAATGCCGCATCGCGCGCCGACAGATAGTCAAGCGCGCCGATGCCTGTCAGCCCTTCGATCCGCCGGATACCGCTGGCGGAGGCACTTTCCGACACCAGTTTGAACAGGCCGATATCGCCGGTGCGCATCACATGCGTACCGCCGCAAAGCTCGATCGAATAGGTATCGCCATCGCCACCACGCTTTGAGCCTGCCTCGATCCCCATGGAGATCACCCGCACCTCATCGCCGTATTTCTCGCCAAACAGCGCCTGCGCACCCAAATCACGGGCGTCATCGGGCGTCATGATCCGGGTTTCGACCGGGCTGTTCTGGCGGATATAGGCGTTCACATCGGCCTCGACTTTGGCCAGTTCCGCTGCGTTCATCGCTTTGTTATGCGAAAAATCAAACCGCAAACGGTCATGGTCATTCAGCGAGCCACGCTGCGCCACATGCGTCCCAAGCGCCTGACGCAAGGCCTCGTGCAGCAGATGGGTGGCGGAATGGTTGGCGCGAATTGCACTGCGACGGGTGTGATCGACGGTCAGTTCGGCAGGCGCACCGCTGGCAATCTCACCCTCGGTTACCTCGGCGAAATGCACAAAAACCCCGGCGCGTTTTTTGACATCGGTGATGCGGGCCACGCCGCCATCAACACGCAGCTCGCCCTGATCGCCAACCTGCCCGCCGCTTTCGGCGTAAAACGGCGTCTGGTTCAGCGCGATCTGCACCTTGTCACCCGTCTTGACGGTTTCAACTTTGGCCCCGCCCTGCACCAGCGCCACGATCACGCCTTCGGCTGTTTCGGTGTCATAACCCAGAAACTC
>JAADIC010000213.1 GCA_013151535.1 Alphaproteobacteria bacterium
GGAGAGTTTCTTTATCGCAATTTACCCCACAAGTCATACTCCCCAGCCTCATCAACCTCAACCTGCACGATATCTCCCACCTTCAACCCCTCAAACCCTTCGTCGATGAACAGGTTTCCGTCGATTTCGGGGGCGTCCGCCTTGGTGCGGCAGGTGGCACCCTCGCCATCCACCTCGTCCACGATCACCTCCAGCGTCGTGCCGATTTTCGCTGCCAGTTTGGCCTCGGATATCGCCTGCGCCCTCTCCATGAACCGGTTCCAGCGGTCTTGTTTGACCTCGTCGGCCACATGATTGGGCAGGGCGTTGCTGCGCGCGCCAGCCACGTTTTCGTACTGAAAACAGCCGATGCGATCCAGTTGTGCCTCGTCCAGCCAATCCAAAAGGTGCTGAAACTCGGCCTCGGTCTCGCCGGGAAAACCGACGATGAAGGTTGAGCGCAGCGTAATGTCGGGGCAGGTTTTGCGCCAGTTTTCGATTTCGTCCAACGTCTTGGCGCTGGCTGCCGGGCGGGCCATGCGGCGCAACACGTCGGTGTGGGAATGTTGGAACGGGATGTCGAGATAGGGCAGGATTAAGCCGTCTGCCATCAGCGGAATGAGGTTGCGAACGAAGGGGTAGGGATAAACGTAATGCAGGCGAACCCACGCGCCAAGCTGGCCCAGATCACGCGCCAGATCAACGATATGTGCACGGTGATCCCTTTCGGTTTTATGTTTGATATCAACACCATAAGCCGAGGTGTCTTGCGATATAACCAGCAGTTCCTTGACGCCGTTATCCACGAGTTTTTCGGCTTCGCGCAGCACCGCGTGGGCGGGGCGGCTAGCCAGACGGCCGCGCATATCGGGGATGATGCAGAACTTGCATTTGTGGTTACAGCCCTCGGAAATTTTGAGGTAACTGTAATGTCGCGGCGTCAGTGAAACGCCGGTCGCGGGCAGCAGATCGACGAACGGGTCAGGGCTGGGCGGGGCGGCCAGATGCACCGCGTCCAGCACCGCCTCATATTGCGCAGGGCCGGTCACGGCAAGGATTTTGGGGTGATGTTCGCGGATATAATCGGGTTCCGCCCCCAGACAGCCGGTGACAATGACCTTACCGTTTTCGCTCAGCGCTTCGCCAATCGCATCAAGGCTTTCGGCCTTGGCTGAATCCAGAAAGCCGCAGGTGTTGACGATTACTGCTTGCGCCCCGGCGTAATCGGGGCTGATGGCGTAACCCTCGGCGCGCAGGCGGGTCAGGATGCGTTCGCTATCGACCAGCGCTTTCGGGCAACCGAGGCTGACCATGCCGATCTTCGGCTGACCGGGGCGGGGCGTTTCGGCGATGCGGGCTTTGGGGGCGAGATCGGGGCGCAGGGATGGCGGATTCTGGGTCATGGGCCGAGCTATAGGGCAGCATGCAGCGCTGGGGAAGGGGGCGTGATATAGCGGCGGCCCTGTGGGTCACTATTTTGAGCACAGCGCGGCGCGCGCGGATATTTGGACCCCAAAGAAGGCTTACTTGATACAGGCGATCTGGCAGCCGGCGGTTGATCCGGAATTGCAACTGGCGGCAATCTTGGCGGCATTCTTGCCGGCGGGGATTTTGACTTTCCAGTTCTTGGCGGTTTTCGGGACGCAGGCTGCCTTGGCTCCAGTAATGGTTACCGCCTTGATGCCCAAACCGCTGACCTCGGAAAAATCATATCGGCAGGAAACTTGCCCGCCATAGGTGATGGAGGAGCCTTTGAACGTGACCTCGCCATCGCCGAAAATACCGCGTTTAAGGGTAATATTGAACTGCCACTCGGGCCGGGAATTCATGCCCGCCGGGATTTTCCATATATTGGGGGTGGATTTGTCAAACACGGACATGATTTTGGCCGAGCGGATCATGGCGATGGGATCGTCATCAAGCCGGTTGCCGCGTGTGTCAAAGCGTTGAAATCCGGCTGTGAAGGCCTTTTTCACCAGATCCGGCGAGGGGCAGGTCGCGGCGAATGCAGGCACGGACAGGCCGACAAGGGCGATTGTGAGGGTTAAGAGTTTCATGGCACACTCCTGATTTCCATGCTTTTTCATAGCATGGAAACAGGGTTTTGGCCAATTATTGGTCTTTAGAGATTCTAGCCGGCGATCAGGCCCAATTGCTCCAGCTTCAGCACCACCTGATGGGCGCAATTGTCCACGTCCTGGTTTTCGGTCTCAAGGGAAAGTTCGGGGTTTTGAGGCACATCATAAGGGTCTGAAATACCTGTGAATTCCTTGATCTTTCCAGCCCGGGCCAGCTTGTAAAGGCCCTTGCGGTCGCGCCGTTCGCATTCTTCGATCGAGGTGGCGACATGGACTTCAAGAAAGGCGCCGAATTGTTCGATATCTTCACGAACCGCGCGCCTTGTGGTGGCATAGGGCGCGATTGGGGCGCAGATGGCGATGCCGCCGTTTTTGGTGATCTCACTGGCGACATAACCAATACGCCGAATGTTGAGATCGCGGTGTTCCTTGGAAAAGCCGAGCTCGGATGACAGGTTTTTGCGCACGATATCGCCATCCAGCAGGGTCACCGGGCGGCCGCCCATTTCCATCAGTTTGACCATCAATGCGTTGGCGATGGTGGATTTTCCCGAGCCGGAAAAGCCGGTAAAAAACACGGTGAAGCCCTGCTTGTGCCGTGCCGGACGGGTTTTGCGCAGTTCCTCGACCACCGCCGGGAAGGAGAACCATTCAGGGATTTCAAGGCCTTCGGACAGGCGGCGGCGCAGTTCGGTGCCGGAAATATTGAGGACAGTCAGGCCGTCCTCGATCTCATCCGCCGGTTCATACTGGGTGCGTTCCTGCACATAGACCATATGTTTGAAATCGACCATCTCGATGCCCATTTCCGCCTGATGCTCGCGAAACAGGTCTTGCGCGTCGTAAGCGCCGTAAAAATCCTCGCCAGCCGAGTTTTTGCCGGGGCCAGCGTGATCGCGGCCAACGATGAAATGGGTGCAGCCGTGGTTCTTGCGGATCAAACCGTGCCACACCGCCTCGCGCGGGCCAGCCATGCGCATGGCCAGATTTAGCAGGCTCATGGTGGTGGTTGAGGACGGGTATTGATCCAGCACCGCCTCGTAACAGCGCACGCGGGTGAAATGGTCGATATCGCCGGGTTTCGTCAGGCCAACAACCGGGTGGATCAGCAGGTTGGCCTGCGCCTCTTTCGCGGCGCGGAAGGTCAGTTCCTGATGGGCGCGGTGCAGGGGATTGCGGGTTTGAAAGGCGACGATCTTGCGCCAGCCGAGCTTGCGGAAAAAGGCACGCAATTCGTTCGGAGTGTCGCGCCGGGCCCGGAAATCATAGTGGATCGGCTGTTGCAGGCCGGTGATCGCGCCACCCAGATAAGTGTCGCCCGCTGTGTTGTGCAGGTAATTCACCGCCGGATGGGCGCTGTCATCGGCCCCGAAAACCATTTCTGCCTCGCGCGCCTTGTTCGGCTTGTATTTGTCCGAGATCGACAGGATTGCAAGGATCACACCCTCCTGATCGCGCAGGGCAATATCTTGGCCAGCCTCGATGCTGTCGGCGAATTTTTCGGATACATCCAGCGTGATCGGCATCGGCCAGAGTGTGCCATCGGCCAGCCGCATGTTTTCCACGACACCCTCGTAATCGGCTTGATCCAGAAACCCCTTAAGCGGGCTGAAACCGCCATTCATCAACAATTCAAGATCGCAAATCTGGCGCGGGGTCAGATCCCAACTGGGCAATTCGCCCGCTTCGAGCTTCAGTTTCTGTGCGCTGTCATAAGAGACATAAAGTTCGGTAATCGGTGCAATATTCTGGTTCATAATAAACTTCCGCTAATCCTCGGTTTGTGGCCCGCCCATTGAGGGCGGGTTTATCCCGACAGGCAAGCGCGGTGCAACCGTAAATACCGCAAGGCCGCTATCTGATATCGGGGGGGCTTGGGGTGCTGTTAGTCCTGTTCCGCCAGCCAGCGTTCAGCATCCAGCGCCGCCATGCAGCCCATGCCCGCAGATGTGACCGCTTGGCGGTAAACATGATCGGTCAGATCGCCCGCCGCAAACACCCCGGGGATCGAGGTTTGGGTGCTGCCGGGGGTCACTTTCACATAGCCGCCCATATGGGTTTCAAGCTGGTCTTTCACCAATTCGCTGGCCGGGGCGTGGCCGATGGCGATGAACACGCCTTTGGCTGGAATTTCGGTGATTTCGCCGGTTTTTGTGTGCCTGACCCGCACGCCAGTGACGCCCAGAGGATTTTCATCGCCCAGAACCTCGTCCAACTCGTGGAACCACATCGGCACGATTTTGTCGTTCTTGAACAGACGGTCTTGCAGGATTTTTTCGGCCCTGAGCTCATCCCGACGGTGGATCAGGGTGACTTTGGAGGCGAAATTGGTCAGAAAAAGCGCCTCTTCCACCGCGGTGTTGCCGCCCCCGACCAGCACGATTTCCTGACCGCGATAGAAGAACCCGTCGCAGGTGGCGCAGGCGGAAACCCCGAAACCTTTGAATTTTTCTTCGCTGTCAAGCCCAAGCCAGCGGGCACGCGCCCCTGTCGCCAGCACGATTGCATCCGCTGTATAGATCACGCCTGAATCACCCGTGGCGGTGAACGGGCGCTTGGACAGATCGAGGCTGGAAATATGCTCCATGATGATCTCGGTGCCCATGGCTTTGGTGTGGGCCTCCATGCGGGTCATCAATTCGGGGCCTTGCACCTCGGTGTCGCCGGGCCAGTTCTCAACCTCGGTGGTGGTGGTCAATTGGCCGCCCGGCTCCATCCCCTGCACGAGAATGGGGTTGAGCATGGCGCGCGCGCCGTAAACCCCGGCGGTGTATCCGGCGGGGCCTGAGCCGATGATTAAAAGGCGGGTGTGTCTTGTGTTTGACATGATGTGTTCCGGTCTGAAAATTTGCGTTTGCTGTTATATAGGGTCGCGCAAGCATGGGGGAAAGTCACGCTTGGGTATCTGCGGCAAGATTTCTGCTAATGCGACATATTGGAAAATAAATTGCGCGAGTGTGAAATATTATTGCGCAAGTCGCGCAAGGAATGTAATTAGCGCACAGATAACCCCTAAGGATGCCCCGATGCCCAGCAGCAAACTTGACCCGATTGACCGCAAAATTCTGTGCGAGTTGCAGCATGACGGCCGGATGACCAATGTGGAACTGGCGCGGCGCGTCGGCATTTCCGCGCCGCCCTGTCTGCGTCGGGTGCGCACGCTGGAAGAAAACGGGTTAATCAAAGGTTACCACGCCAATGTCAACGCCCGCGAGCTGGGGTTCGAGGTGCAGGTTTTCGCCATGGTCGGGCTGCATTCCCAGGCCGAGGCTGACCTGTCGGCCTTTGAAGAGAGCTGCCGCAACTGGCCGCTGGTGCGCGAATGCCACATGCTGAACGGCGAAATCGATTTCATCCTGAAATGCGTCGCACCCGATCTGTCAACCTTTCAGACCTTTCTGACCGAGGGGCTGACCTCGGCAGACAATGTGGCCAGCGTCAAGACATCCTTGGTCATTCGCGGCGCCAAAGATGCGCCCGGCGTGCCGTTTGATGTTCTCGAGGAGCGGGCGGCGGCGGAGGATTAGAACGCCACCATCTTCACCTTACCCTGCCCGCAAAACCTCGGCCTCAAAACCTTTCAGGATCGGGCGCACGGTGCGGCCAAAACGGGTCAGATCACCGTTCAGATGCGGGAATATCTGGCGCAGATGTGATTGCATTTCCAGCGACATCACCGCGATGCCGAAATTGCCGGGGTGATAGCTTTCGGTCTCAAGGCCGTTGGCTTGGATGATATGATGGGCGTCAAACATTAGGTTGAAAAACTCCAGCCCTTGGGCGGGGCGTACCTGCAAAATCGTGTCGCCATCCAGCAGGTCGATTGCCGGTGCCAGCGTTTCGGGTGAGCCGAACAGCGCTTCACAACTTGGGTGGTTGGTCAGCAGGCGAAAGCGCGGCGAGACCACCAGATCCTGTATCGGGCGCAATTCACCAAGCGCATCGGCCTTGATGCGGATCGCCATTTCATCCTCGGAATTATCGCCGCCCACGGGCAGGGTGCAGGAACTGATCCAGCGCAGAACCGCATCGCCACCGTCACGGGTTTTGATCTTGTCACCCGGGCGCAGATCCTCGACCGAGACCTGGCCGTCTGTGCTCGCAATCAGCGTGCCACGGCCAAAACAGGCGCAGATATCTTCCAGATACAGCTCGGCCGGGGCGTAATGATCCATCTGAGAGACCGCGCCATCATCCATCAGCACGGAAATGCCAAAACGCCGCGTGGCTGGTGAAACCGCCCTGGATTGCACCTGCGCGCGCTGTACCGGCTCACCCGATTGGCGTGCAAAGCTGCGCAGATGGCTTCCTTTAATATTGGTCTTGATACTTGACGGGGGCTGGCGCGTGCCGGGGCGGGTATTTTCAACGGAACGGGTGTGTTTATTGTCCGGCTGGCGGCCGGGCTGGGGGGTATATGTCATACATTCAGTCCTTTTCGGTCCTGAGTGCACGCCCACATCTACCCACCATAATGTAGATGAACACGAAGAAAGCCGCAGCTGCGGCACTTGTCATAGTCGACAATCTAGCGCAAAAAACCGCACTAAGTCAATAGGATACAGCATTTTGCCACCATTGGCGACAATGCCATATTAGGGCCGCGACTGTTTCGATTTCGTTAATGCGGTTGCGGGTCTTTTGGCTGGTCATGTTGCGCCTCTGACGTGAACCTGTCAGATTGGGGAGGATTTTGAAAATGCCACCAATCGGGCCGACTATGATTCTGCAGAATGCCCCAAAAGTAAGCCAGATCCGGTCTCCGGGTCGGCCTGTGACCCGATTCCATTTCATCGCCGGTTTGCCGCGCTCGGGGGTTGCGGTTCTGTCAGCCCTGTTGCGTCAGAACCCGCGTTTCGTGGCTTTGCAGAACAGCCCCGCCCAGCAGGTTTTCACCACCAGCCTTGCCCGTCTGTCCGAGGGCGGGCCCGAGGCGCATTTGTTGAACGAGGCGCAAAAAACCGCCCTGATGCGCGGGGTTGTCGATGCGGTTTACCATGACCGGCCGTTCGGCGCGGTGGTGTTTGATGCCAACCGCGACTGGCTCGATCATCTGGATCATATCGTGGCGCTTTATCCATTGTGCCGGATCATCATCTGCGTGCGCAATCCGGCGGCGATCGTCAATTCGGTGGTTTTGTCCAGCCCCGATCAGATGGACGACAAGACCCTTGCCGACACCGCCAGCCGGATGACCGCGCCCAAGGGTGAAATCGGGCTTGAAATTGGCAAGCTGCGCACGGCGCTTTCAAGCCGACATGCAGAGCGGATTTTCGTGCTGGATTATGACCGTCTGGTGGATGATCCCGAGGATGTGATGGACGCACTTTATGAATTCCTGCGTGAGCCGGAGTTCAACCACAATTACCATGAAATTGGCGGTGGAGGTGAAACAGTCACGGGCCCGGTGCGCCGCTCGGGCCAGCCGATGATCCTGCCGACGCGGATGATTTTGCAGCTTTCGGGGCGGGCGTTCTGGCGCAATCTCAGGCGCACCAGCGCCACGTTGATGCTTGGCCGG
Source organism: Alphaproteobacteria bacterium (assembly GCA_013151535.1). Classification (GTDB taxonomy): domain Bacteria; phylum Pseudomonadota; class Alphaproteobacteria; order Rhodobacterales; family Rhodobacteraceae; genus UBA5972. The sequence goes on from JAADIC010000213.1 coordinate 7,579, forward strand.
GTGCGGTAATCTGTGCGTTAACCTTTCGCTGCGAGCAGGCGCAGGCTGGCTGATGTCAGGCGTTTACGCCAGGCCGCGCGGTTGGCCCCGCGTTCCCACGGCAGCACGACATCAAGCTGATCGGCTTCTTCAAAGATCCATCGCATCCAGCGCCGTTTGATACCCATTTTACCATTTCCCATACAGTCTATCCGGCTTGGTGCCGAACAGGTTTTTAATGGCCCCGCAATGGGGCGCGATCATGGCGTTGATGGTGTGATTTCGCGGCTAAATCACGGCGCTCAATTAGGGCGCAATGACCGAAATCAGCCGCCCATAATCGGCCTCACCCGCATGGGTGGTGCGGCGATAGGAATAGAACCGCTCGGGGTCGCTATAGGTGCAGTGGCCGGTGTAACTGGCCTCGGCAATCCCGGCCTCGCGCAGGCGAAACAGGCCAAAGGCGGGCAGGTCGAACATCACGCGGTCGCCCTTGCCGCCCCCTGTACCTTGGGCGAAAAAGCGGCTGAATTCGGGGTCAAGCTCCAGAAAAACATCCATGAATTCCGGTCCGACCTCATAGGCCCGCTGGCTGATGCACGGCCCGATCACCGCTTTGATCTTTCTGCGCTCAGCCCCCAGCCCAACCATCGCATCCACCGTCGCGCCAAGCACGCCGTTAAGCGCGCCTTTCCAACCGGCATGGGCCGCCGCAACCACGCCCGAACGCGCCTCGGCAAACAATACCGGCTGGCAATCGGCGGTCAGGATGCCAAGTGCCACGCCCAAGGTGGCGCTGACCATGGCGTCGCATTTGGGGCGCGGCGTGGTCAGGGGGCCGTCAACCACCAGCACATCGGGCGAATGCACCTGATGCAGGCTGGCCAGATGGCTTTTGGGCAGGCCCATGGCCTCGGCCACAAGGCGACGATTGGCCAGCACCGCGTCACTTTGATCGCTGGATCCGGGGCCGCAGTTCAGCCCCTCATAGATGCCCGACGAGACCCCGCCCTTGCGGGTGAAAAAACCGTGGCGAAACGGCAGCAATTCATCGGCGGTCAGGATTTCAAGCGTCATGTCTGCCCCTTGGCTGGTTCAAACCCCGGTGGCGGGGGCGTGCCGTCGGGATGGAACCCGATGGCCTTGAACAGGCTCCCCATTTCATCGGGATGGGTCAAGCGCCGATGGGCGGTGATGTGGTTTTCAAGCGCTGCGCCGTCAAGTTTGGTGGCAAGGGCTTGGGCGCGCGCGGTGATGCCGAGGCGCTCCAGCAGCAGACCCTGAGGCGTCAATCCGGTGTGGGTTACGCCTTTGGCGCTGCGGGCAAGGGCAGCGAAATCCACATGCGCGCTCAGATCGGTTTCACCCGGGCGCGTCAGCGGATCAACCTTTTGGTGGTTGCGCACCGCCTGAAAACTGCTGCCACTTTGCTGCCAATCGCCGTAATCCACGATCAGGGCCGCGCCGCCGTTCTGGCCAATGCGGTTGGCGATTTCCGCCATGATCGCACTGGCGGCGCTGTTGGTTTCAAGCACATGGCCAAGCGCAATATCGGCCTGATCCTCAAGTGCGTCTATGGGTATGGGCGCGGCCAGACCAAAGGCGAGGCTGCCGTTCTCAAGGCCAACCATCCGCTCGCGCCAGCCGGCTTTGGCCCGTTGAAACTGGCGCACTGGCAGCGCGTCAAAGAACTCGTTTGCGACAAGGAACAGGGGCAGGTCGGGCAGATCAGTCACCTGCGCCCCCCAGTTGATCTTGTACGTCTTCAGGGTGGTCGCCTGCACGGCTTGCAGGCTGGGCGAGGCCTCGATCAGCCAGATCTCCGCCGCCTCCAGAAACCCCGGAACCCGCGCCCCGACGCGCAGAATATCTGCCATCAAAGTACCGCGCCCGGGGCCAAGCTCGGCCAGCACGAACGGCGCGGGCCGCCCTTGTAAGCGCCAGGTTTCGATCAGGCACAGACCCAGCATTTCGCCGAACATCTGGCTGATTTCCGGCGCGGTGGTGAAATCCCCCGCCGCCCCCAACGGGCGTTTGGTGGTGTAATAGCCGTGCGCGGGATGCAGCAGGCACAGGGACATATATTCGGCCAGAGAAAGCGGCCCGAACCGCTTGATCTGCTCATTCAGGATGGTCTGAAGCGGTGTCATACAGCCCGTCTTGTGCGCCACAGAATATAAAGCCCGACCGCAATCATCGGCAGCGACAGGATTTGCCCCATGGTCAGGCCCCAAGCGTCGATATCGGCACTAAAACGGATGACAAAACCCAGTGGATTGTCCGGCGAGGTGAACTGCGCATCGGGCTGGCGGAAAAGCTCGACAAAACTGCGCGAGGCACCGTAAATCACCAAAAACATGCCAACCAGCGCCCCCGGTGTCTTCAGCCAGCCGCGTTTATGGGCCAGCCAGAACATGATGAGGCCCAGCAGCAGGCCCTCAAGCCCGGCCTCATAAAGCTGCGAGGGGTGGCGCGAACAGTCGCCAGCCCAATCCACCGGGCACTGATTGGCGCGCATGCCGGGAAAAACGAACGACCACGGCACGGTTGTCGGGCGGCCCCAAAGCTCGGCATTGATAAAATTGGCGAGGCGGCCGAAAAACAGGCCGATGGCGACCGTCACCGCGAAACAATCACCGACGCTGGGGATCGGCAGCTTGTGTTTGCGCGCATAAAGCAACCCGGCCA
>JAADIC010000116.1:0-2507 GCA_013151535.1 Alphaproteobacteria bacterium
GCAGAAAGGAAGCCTGGATCATCAACTCTATTGGCATGGCAGAAAGATCAACATTTGTGTTGGCGCAAATCCGATTGAACCAAGAGCCCGGTTGGTTTGGCAGCTTTAACCGGCCTTTTGAAACCAACATCCCGATTTCCCAAGCTGTGATTGGGGAAACTTGAACCGCAAGACCCAAGTCAGCACTTTCGTCAATCGCCCGAACTGCATCATCCCTTAGAGGCGCATCAGTACCGATCCAGATCATCGCGCAAGTATCCAGCAGCAGATCAGGGGTCATTCGGTTTGTGCGTTCCAAATGGCTTCAGAAGGAGAGGTCAAATCATACCCTTCTTCTACCGTAACTGTGCCCTTCATGCTGCCAAACAATGGATGACGGCGCGGTTTTTTTGTACTTTTGGTCGTTGGTGACGACACGGGTTTATGAAAAACCAGTTCTTCCGCTTCAATGTTAACTTTCGTTGCCTTGTATCCGGCACCCAACCAAGCCGCCGAATTTACATGCCCGGTTGGATTATTGCTCCACCAAGCCGGGTATTTTCGGGCCGAGACTGGCAATGCGCTGTCAATTATCGCCTCAATCTCTTCAAAGGTCAGAGGAATATTAAGTTTTCCAGAGCGCTCCAAATGTTGCCCCAAAGGTTCGTATTTTCCCATTTCCATCCTCTCTTCCTATTTACTATCACTTCCTATATGACAATAGTAACTATCCACCTTGAATTCAAGCCCGCTCAAACCCACGCGCCACCTCGTAATCCGTCACCGCTTTATCAAAATCCTGCTGCTCCCATTCCGCCGCACGAATATAGTGGTCCATCACGTCATCCCCTAAGGCTTTGCGCAACATATTCGAGCCACGCATAGCCTCGGTCGCGGCGCGCAGATTTCGTGGAACCGAGCGTTCGTTTTGCGCTTGATAAGCATCGCCGGTAAATTCCGGCTCCATTTCGAGCTTCTTTTCAATGCCGTCCAGACCGGCAGCAATCAACGCGGCCATGGCCAGATAAGGGTTAAGATCCGAGCCGCCGACACGACATTCCATGCGCACGGATTTTGTGCCGTCACCGCAAACGCGATACCCTGCGGTGCGGTTGTCTTTTGACCAGATCGCGGTGGTTGGCGCGAATGTACCCTCGGCGAAGCGTTTGTAGGAATTGACGTAGGGTGCCAAAAACCATGTGATTTCAGAGGCATGCGCCAACAATCCGGCCATATACTGGCACATCAGCTCCGACATGGCGTATTTGGCGTCCTTGTCATAAAACGCCGGTTTGCCGTCTTTTGTCCACAAAGACATATGCACATGGCTGGAGGAACCGGCCGCCTCAGCCCCCCATTTCGCCAAAAAGGTTAACGCGCGGCCTTGTTGCCAGGCGATTTCCTTGCAGGCGTTTTTGGTGAAAACATGGTTATCCGCCGTATCTAAAGCATCGGAATAATGCACGTTGATTTCTTCCTGCCCGGCATCGGCTTCACCCTTGGAATTTTCCACCGGAATGCCCGCACCAAACAGACCGTTGCGAATGGCGCGCATCACGCCCTCTTCTTTTGTGGTCTGGAAGATGTGGTAATCTTCATTGTAAGGGCTGATCGGCGTCGGGGCGCGATAGCCGCGCGTGCGCATGTCCTCAAAACTTTCCTCAAACAGAAAAAACTCAAGCTCGGTCGCCATCATCGGGGTCAGACCAATGGCTTCAAGCCGCGCCACCTGCTTTTTCAGAACCGCGCGCGGCGAATGGGGAACCTCGCCGTGGGTGGCATGATCCAGCACATCGCACAGCACCAATGCTGTACCTTCGAGCCACGGCACGAGGCGCAAAGTGGCCATATCCGGCTTCATGGTATAATCGCCATAGCCCGATTTCCACGAGGTCGAGGCATAGCCGTCAACCGTGTTCATTTCCAGATCAGTGGCCAGCAGATAGTTGCAGGCATGGGTCTCCTTCCACGCTGAATCCAGAAAGAACTGCGCGTGAAACCGCTTGCCCATCAGGCGGCCCTGCATGTCGACCAGACAAGCCAGAACGGTGTCGATCGAGCCATCAGCGACACGTTTCTTCAGATCGTCAAAACTAAGATTTCCCGGCATAGACTGGTCCCTTTGCAAAATTGGAATTCGCGTGAAAATATCCCGCCGAATAGGATCATAGGAAGGAACCGCCGCCAAGTGCAATTGCAAAATGACGGTTCTGCAACACATTGCAAATTCGTGAAAAATTATTTACAAAATGTCAAGGATCGGCAGAATATACCGCCGATATCGCACCTCAGGACTCGGCGTTTTCCGCCTCGTTGCTGTCTTCAATCGAATCAATCAGCCGCGTTTCCAGCAACTGGCCGTTCCTTATCAGGATCGGATAGGCCACCGCCGCGATTTGCGAGTTCAGGTCTTTCAGGCCGCGCAAGGTCTCCAAATGGATGTCACTGGATTCAAAGCTGGTTTCCAGCCCCTCGCGCAGCCGTTTCAGGTGCTTTTTACGGCTTTTACGTTCCTGCGCCGCCATTTC
>JAADIC010000116.1:2599-22579 GCA_013151535.1 Alphaproteobacteria bacterium
TGGATCGAAACCAGTTCGTTCCACCCGTCTTTGGAAAATTTCAACTGCTGCCTTGCCTTTTCGCGGGCCAGCGGCATCAGGGTTTTGGCGATAATGTCACCGGCACTTTCCAGATTGATCGAATATTCCGTCAATTCGCGCGAGCGGCGGTTTTCGGCTTTGCTCATGGCCTCGCGCGGCAGGCTGGCCACATAGCGGCGAATATCGGTGCTTGCGGTATTTACACCCTCATCCAGCGCGCGCACCTCGCTGATACGCCTGGCGTCACCGCTTTCGTACAGCTCCATCACCGGGCGGGTCATCACTTCGACAATCTGGTTCATCCGCAACACTTCGCGGGTGACGCTGGCCAGCGCCAGCTTCGGTGTTTGGATCACGTTCCAGTCCAGCACCGAAATCGGCGCGAGTGGATCATCCGCACCGTTGCCGGCAGCATCAGGCATAAGGGTGCGCAGGGGTTTGTCGAGCAGGCCGATAAACGGCAGGGTAATCACCAGAAGCGAGGCATTGAAGGTCAGATGCACCGCAACCAGCGCTTGGCCCTCCTCAAACACATTGTAAATCGCCAGGACCGGGGTGTAATTGACGATCAACAGAACCACCACGGCAGCCGAGCCGCGCAGCACCAGATTGCCCAGCGGAATGCGGCGCGAGGCAATCGGCATGCCGCGTGTCAGCCACACCGCCAGTAACGCCCCGCCCAGATTGGCCCCCAGAATAAGCGACACACCCGCCCCGAACGGCAACACCCCAAGGGCGGTGAAGGTCACGAACATCAGGATGGCGGCAACGCTGGAATGCATCACGAAACTGATCGCCGCCCCCACCAGAAAGGCGGTGATGAAATCGCTTTTCAGAAAGCCTGCAATGGCGGGCAAAAAGTTACTTTCGCGGATCGGATCCATGGCGTGGCCGATCAGGCGCAGGGCCAGCAGGATAAAGGCCACCCCCAGCAGGATGCGGCCATATTGCTTGGCCTTCCGGCTGTCGACCTTCAGGAACATATAGCCGCCAATGGTCAGCAGCAGCGGCACCAGCCAGTCAAGCTGAAACGACAGGACCTGGATCACCAGCGCCGAGCCAAGATCGGCCCCCAAAACCAACGCCAGCCCGCCCGCAAAGGTCAAAATTCCGGACGAGGCAAAGCCCGTCGCCAGCAACGCCACCGCTGTGGCGCTTTGTAGAATGATCGCCAGCACCAAACCCGCCAGCGCGGTTTGGGCGCGGCTGTCTTTGCGGGTGGTCACCATGCGGCGAAACGAAGGGCCCATGGAACGCTCGATCCCCGTCTGCACCATGCGCACGGCGAAAAGCAACAGCATGGTCGCCCCAGCAAGGTTAATCAGAAAGGCAAGTGTCGTCATATTCGATCTTCGGTAACGCCGTGTTATAAAGGCAAAATCCGCCCGCCCCGGCAATTAAGCGCAAATCTATACGCTGATGCACGCGCGGTGACAAGGGTGGCGTATGCGCCTTGATCGCGCAGCCCAAAAAAAGCTGTTGCAGCCGGAAAATCTTCCTGTAATCATTCGCCTGCCCCCGCGCTCAAGCGATTCACCGGCCACCGCCCTCCCCCCCCTTTGAAATTCCGGACATCCCATGGCAAATCCCAAAAAGAAAATCCTGTTCATCGTCATCGACCAGATGCGCGCCGATCTGTTGAACGGGGCGCTGGCTGAACATATCAACCTGTCAAACCTGCGCGCCTTTCAGGACGAGGCGGTGACCTTCCTCAACCATTTCACCGTTACAAATCCCTGTGGCCCTGCCCGCGCCAGCCTGTTGACCGGCCAATATGCCATGAACCACCGCGCCGTGGCCAATGGCGTACCCTTGGCCGACGGCACCCCCAATATCGCCACCGAGGCCCGCAAGGCTGGCTATATGCCGATGCTGTTTGGCTATACCGACATCACGCTTGATCCAACCGACCGCCACCCGAACGATCCCGATGTGGGATCCGAGGAAACCGTGATGACCGGTTTTCACGAAGTCGTGGAAATGCGGTTTCTGGAAAGTTATCCGTGGCGCGCCCATCTCAAGGCCAATGGCTATGAAAATCGCCCCTACCACGAATTCTTTCATCCGGTATCCAGCAATCCCGGCCAGTTGGCCGAGCCGGATGATCCCGCCTTTTATCGGGCCGAGCACAGCGATACCGCTTTTCTGACCGATCAGGTGCTGCACAATCTTGCCGCGCGCACGGATCAAAGCTGGTTCGCCCATGTGACCTATATTCGCCCGCATCCACCACTTGTAGCACCCGCGCCCTACAACAAAATGTACGATCCCGCAGATATGCCCGATCCGGTTCCGGCTGGCTCATCCCATCCGCTGGTTGAACTGGCAAACCAGCGCCTGACCATGCAGGCCACGGTGCGCGGGGTTCGTGAACTGGGGCCGGATGATCTGAAAACCCTGCGCGCGATCTATTTTGGCCTCGCCACCGAGGTTGACCATCATATCGGGCGCATCCTCAATTTCCTCAAGGAAACCGGCCAGTATGACGACACGCTGATTGTCATCACCGCGGATCATGGCGAGATGCTGGGCGATCTTGGCCTGTGGGCGAAACAGCATGTTTTTGACCCCGCCTACCATGTGTCATTGATGATCCGAGACCCGGATCAACCCGCGCAGCATGGCGTAAAGATCAACGCGTTGACCGAGTCCATCGACGTCGCCCCGACCTTGCTGGAAACGGTTGGCGTACCTGTCCCCGTCTCCATGAACGGTGCCTCTCTACGGCCTTTCCTGTGCGGCGAGACGCCCGAAAACTGGCGCCAATATGTGCAACTCGAGCTTGATTTCAACGACCTTGGGCCAGACCGGATCAAAGCCCTCGGCCTGCATTCCTCTCAGGCCAATCTTGCCATTCTGCGCAGCGAAAAGATGAAGCTGGTGCATTTCAATGGCGGGTTCGAGCCGCTGCTGTTTGATCTTGAGAACGACCCTTGCGAGCAGGTCAATCTGGCCCACGACCCGGCCCATGCGGCGGATTTGCTGCGCATGACGCGGGATTTGCTGAGCTTTCGCATGCACCACCTTGACCAGCGGATGATGGAAGCACGCAAAGCCATGAGCGGCTAAAAAATCTTTCCAGAAAGATTTTCAGCGGGAATAATTTTCGACAAAATTATTCGGACATCTCCAGTGCCTGGCTCAGGCGAGGGCAGGTTGCAGCGCCAACAGCTCTTTCCAGCGATGACACGCCACTTCATGCGCAGCGCCGGCGGTTTCCAGCACCGGTTCCTCCACCCGGCAGCGATCCTGCGCTTCGGGGCAACGGGTCTGGAATTTGCAACCGGGCGGCGGGTTGGTTGGCGACGGTATCTCGCCCTCCAGCTTTTGCGCCTTGCCGCGATCATCCGGATCAAGCGATGGGATCGCTGACAGCAACGCCTTGGTGTAGGGGTGTTTGGGGTTATCAAACAATTCACGCGTCGGCGCAGTTTCCACCAGACGGCCCAGATACATCACCGCCACATGGTCACAAATATGCGCCACCACCGACAGATCGTGGCTGATAAACAGAAACGTCTGGCCCATCTCCTGCTGAATTTCTTTCAGCAGGTTCAGCACATCCGCCTGAATAGACACATCAAGTGCGGCCACGCTTTCATCGGCCACCACGAATCTTGGACGTGAAACCAGCGCTCGGGCAATTGAAATCCGTTGCCGCTGGCCGCCCGAAAACGCGTGTGGAAAGCGGCGCAGATGTTCAAGGTTCAACCGGCATTTGGCCGCGATTTCACGCACCCGCTCATCGGTTTCGCCTTTGGATTTGGTCAGGCCCATCACCTGCAACGGTTCCGCAATGATATCGCGCACGGTCATGCGCGGGGAAAGGGCGGCGTAAGGGTCCTGAAAAATCAACTGGGCCCGTTTACGGTAATCTTTCAGGGCTTTGGCGTCGATATTGGCCAGATCGTAAGTCACCTCATCATCGTGATACTCGACCGACCCGGTGGTGATTGGTGCGGCCCGCAGCATGGCGCGGCCCAGCGTTGTCTTGCCCGAGCCACTTTCACCGACAAGGCCGAAAAAGCTGCCCGCAGGAATGTGAATATTCACATTCTCGACCGCGCGCACCACCGGCTTGGGGCCGAACAGACCACCGCCGCGCAGTGGGTAATGCACCGAAAGACCTTTGGCGGAAATCAGGGGTTTATCGCTCATTTCAAGCCCTCCGCAACATAATGACAGGCGACGGTATGGCCGGGCTCGACCGCGACAAATTCCGGTATTTCACTGAAACATTTACCTTCAATCGCCACCGCACAGCGGTTGTTGAACACACAGCCCCTGGGCCGCTCAAGCGGTGACGGAATGTCGCCGGGCACCGGAATAAGCGGCGCATCCAGATCATCAAGACGGGGCAGCGCATCCAGCAGCCCCTTGGTATAGGGGTGCTGCGGGTTGTTAATCACCTGACGCACGGTGCCCTGCTCAATCAGACGCCCCAGATACATCACCGCGATCTTGTCACAGGTCTGCGCCACCACGCCCAGATCATGGGTGATGAAAATGATGCCCATGCCAAATTCGGCCACCAGATCCTTCATCAGATCGATCACCTGGGCCTGAATGGTGACATCCAGCGCCGTGGTCGGCTCATCCGCGATCAAGAGTTTCGGCTTGGTTGACAGGGCCATGGCGATCATGGCGCGTTGGCGCATCCCACCCGACAATTCAAACGCGAATTGCTTGAAGCGGGTGGCGGCATCGGAAATGCCAACATGGTCCAGCATTTCAATCGACAGTTCCGCCGCCTGCTTTTTGTTCATATCGGTGTGGATCAGCAATTGCTCGACCATCTGATCGCCAATGGAAATCGCGGGTGCGAAACTGGCCATCGGTTCCTGAAAAATCATCGAAATCGCACCGCCACGCACGATTTCCATCTCTTTGGAGGTTTGCAGCGGCATAATATCGACAATGCCACCTTCAAGATGCAGCTTGATATCGGTGGCCTCGCCGTAATGCGCATTGCCGGGGTTGAGCTTCATCAAAGCCTTGGCGGTCACGGATTTACCGGACCCACTTTCCCCCACCAGCCCCATGACTTCGCCCGCTTCCAGCGTGAACGAGACGTCATCAACCGCGGTGATCCGCCCCTCATCGGTGTCAAATTGCAGGGTCAGGTGTTCAACGTCTAACAGGCGGCTCATTTCTTGGTATCCCCATAAGGATCAGCCGCATCGCGCAACCCGTCGCCAACAAAAACAAATGCCATCACCAGTGTGATAAAGAAAATCACCGGGATGAAATACCATTGATAATTCAGCAAAACATCCGCCGAAGTCACGTTCTGCAACATCACCCCAAGCGAGTTAACCGGGTCTTTCAGCCCCAGCCCGATAAACGACAAAGCGGTTTCAGACAGCACCATATACGGAAACGAGATAATCAGATCGACGATGATATAGCTGGTGAAACTGGGCAGCAGATGTTTGCGGATCACATGCCCGGCAGACGCGCCGCAAAGCTGGGCCGCCAGCACATATTCCTGATTTCGCTCGGTCAAAAGATGGGTTCGCACCCGTCTGGCAAGCGTCGGCCAGCCAATGAACCCCAAGATCATCGAGATGAAAAAGAACCTCTCCTCCGCTGACCAAGTATCGGGAATAAACGCCGCCAGCGCCATGAATAACGGGATCGCGGGCACTGTTCGCACCGCGTCGGTTATCATTTGCAGCACGCTGTCAACCCAGCCGCCGTAATAGCCTGACACCCCGCCGATCATCAGGGCCATGACAAAGGCAATGAAGACGCCAATGGTCCCCACAGCCAGCGAGGTGTTGATCGCATAAAACGTTCGCGAAAAGATATCTTTGCCGGTGCTGTCGGTGCCAAACAGATGCACATAGCCTTTATCGACGCCAAACAGATGGGTTTCACCCTTGATCCCGAAAAATGTGTATTTGTCGCCCTTGGGCAGAAACGTCAGATAGCGGCGGGCATCCCGGTCAATCGTGGTGATCCAGCGGAAATTTGTCTTGATCGAACGTTCGCGCGAATAGGTATAGATGAAGGGCCGGGCCGAAAAGCCGTTCTCATCCCAGAATTTGGGAACTTGCGGCTGGCCGTTCAGATAGGCCTTGTCGCGCCCGGCAATGGTCGGATCATAAGGTGTCATGAACGGGGCAATCAGGCCGGAAAAAATCAGCATCCCCAGAACCAATGCGCCGATCATCGCCGCCCGCTGTTTCTTGAATCGGGTCCAGATCAACTGCCCTTGTCCGGCGGTGAAATAGGCCTCTTTGCTTTTCTGGTCTACGTTCGCATCAAAATTTTTGTCTGCTGTATCTGTCATGTCATTTATCCCAGAATGCTACGGCGAACACGCGGGTCCGTCAGGGCCAGAATAATATCCGTCAGGAAATTGATGCCAACGATGGCCGCCGTCAGGAAGAAGATGATCGCCCCCGCAAGCTGCTGATCGTTGGAGCGCGCCAAGGCCTCGATCAACAGTGAACCGGCTTCGGTCAGGGTCAGGATAAGCGCGACAATCGGCAGCTCGTTGAAAATCCGGTTAAGGTCAAAGCCCAGCGAGTTGATGATCGGTGTCAGCGCATGTCGCGCCGGATAGCGCATCAACAGTCTGCGCCCGGACACCCCGCGCGCCGACGCCGCTGTCACATAAAGCTTGCCGATTTCATCCGACATCAGGGCGCGCACGGTTTGAATGGCAAACGCGGTTGCCGACCAGCCCAGAATGAACACCGGCAGCCAGACATGCTGGAGAAAGTCTATCACCTTGTCATAGGACCATGCCGCATCCCGAAACTCTTTGGAAAACAACCCGGTAAGACTGTTGCCGAACATGACCGTGGAAAACAACATAATCATCAGCGCCAGCAGGAAGTTTGGCAGGGCCAGCCCCATATAGCTGACCAGACGCAGCGAGTTGTTCAGGAAAGGGTTTCTCGAAGTGGCGGCAATGATGCCAACCGGAATGGCGATGGAATAGGCAAGCACCAACGAGGCCAGGGAAATGCCGATACTCAGCCAGACTTTCTGGCCCAGCAATTCGGCGATGTTCAGGCGCAGAATACAACTGTCGCCGAATTCGCCCTGAAAGGCGTTGAAAATCCATTTTATCCAGCGTTCAAGATAAGGCCGGTCAAGCCCGAGCCGGACACGTTCGATGTCAATATCGGCCAGTGTAATGACAGACCCTTGTGAGCTTTTGAATGCAAGATAGCGTTCAGCGCAGTCGCCGGGAACAAGTTCCATCAGGGAAAACACAATGAAGGATACTAAAACCAGCGTGAAAATCGCCAGCGCTGCCCGGATTAAAGTGAACCTGAGAAATTGTAACATCGCCTATCAGACGCCCCCGCAGAATATTGTGCGGCCATTTTTGGCCGCTATTATTGTTGAACCCGGGGCAATAAAAACTGCCCCGGGTCATATCATTCAAGTCAGTTCAGCGATTATTCGTCGAGGAACCACTGTGTCGCGCGGTACGGGTAGGTCCGGTAATACGCATAGGACTGGGTCTGGAACTCGGTAAAGTTCTTCAGCTTGTTGCTGTGATAGATCGGTGCAACCGCCTTCACCGTGCCGATGAACAGAAGATTATCAACCACGTTCTGGACCAGACGCTTACCGATTTTGTTTGACTCGTCCGAACCGGCAATCGCCGCCTGGAAGGCATCGATATCCGCCATCATGTCGTAAACATATTGAGGCGGTTTGACACCGGTGGCTCCGTTTGTATCGATATACTCGCCCCACAGCATACCCGAGCGCAGGTTGAAGTAGTTGTCGAATGGCGGCTGGAACAGTTCCGAAACACCAAGAATAACCGCCAGAGGCTGACCTTTAGCATACATGGTCACATCGAGCTGGTTTGAGGACTGCGCCGAACGGTATTCATCCGTCGTGACTTCCTTCACGGTGTTGTCGATACCGACGTCTTTCCAGTTCTGACCAACAAGTTCGACCAGCTTGACCGAAATACCTTGGGTCGCAACCTGCAGGTTCAGCACCAGCTTTTCGCCGTTCGGCAATTCGCGCATACCGTCGCCGTCGACATCGACCATGCCAATCTCATCCAGCAACGCGTTTGCCAAATCCGGATCGTACTGGGCAAAAGACTGCTCCATTTCCTTGGTGACAAAAGCTGGCGTTGGTGAGAACGCGATATATTGCTGCGGCCGACCGAGACCGAAGTAAACCACCTCGTTTATCTCATCACGGTTCATCGCAACAGACATCGCCTGACGGAACTTCAAGTTGCCGAACACGGCCCGCTTGGCCAGGTTTTCCGACGTCACGTTGAACGAGAACGTGCCCAGCGCAATTTCAGGTTTCAGTTCAACCGTGAAGTCGCCCTTTTCCTGATTTTCCAGCAGCAATGGTGCATAATCAAGATTCAGAGCCTGAGCCTTATAATCAACTTCCGAGTTGACCAGTTTCAGCAAACGCACTTCGCTTTCGCCAACGAACAATTCGTCCTGCTCGTTGATGTAGGGAAGCTGCTGACCAGCCGTATCCACCTGGAAGAAATACGGGTTGGCAACCAGATGGCGGCCTTCCGTGCTTTCTGCGATGATGATGTGGCTTTCCAGCGTAGGCACAGTGGCGGCTGGCAATCCGGCAACAAGCGAAGGATAGGCCAACATAGGTGTTGGTGTGTCCATCCAGTCGGAATTGCCGTAATAGGCCTTGATCGCATCGTAACCGTTTTCAAAACCAAGTGCCTGCGCGTTTGCATCGGCATTCGGATCAATTGCCGGGTGGAATTGGCCCAGGAATTCCATTGGCTGGAAACCCTGTGCATAGTGATTGGCAAAATGCGACAGCAAGCCGGGCTTGGGCGATGGCAGGTTGAACTGCACGGTTTGTGGGTCAATCACGACCACATTCATGACTTCGCCGCCAACCAATACATAATCCTTGGTTTTCTCGCGAACATTGGTGTCTGTTGCCAGATTATCATACCAGAACTTCACGTCGCGCGCGCCGAAATCAGACCCGTCAGACCACTTGTGGCCTTTGCGCAGGAAGAAGGTCAACTGGGTGAAATCATCGTTCCACTTCCAGCCCTTGGCGACGTTTGGCACGATCGTGGTCAGATCGTCCGAATAGCGTACAAGGTTGACGTGGCGGATCGACATAAAGTCGGATGTGCCGGATTCCGTCGCATTGGACAGCGCATCAAGCGTGCCGCCATATTTGCCGATTTCGTCATAAGGGGCCACAATCAGCGGCTCAGAAGGCAGACGATCCGCCAATGGTGGCAGCGGTCCGTTCCCGATAATCCGCGCGTTCAGATCGGCGATGGCCGGGTTGGCGGAAAATTCCAGCTTACAATTGGCGGCCGCTTCAAATGCGGACAATTCGTATTGCTGCGGGAATGCCCCGGCAGCAATACCTTGGGGATCAGCGACGGTAACCGCCGGGCAGGCCTGAGCGGCAGCCATACCCGTTAACGCTAAATACGCGATCCCGGAAAGTAGTAATCTTTTCATAGTGTTCCTCACTGTTGTTGGGAGATTCGTTAAATTTTTGCACCACCTGCATGACGCTATCGTGACAATCTAGGTGATAATATTCGCATATCTTTGCGGGCGCCAATTAACGCGCTCCGGCTATTTCCGCTCCCTCCCAAGAGCTACTGCGATCCAGCATGGCAGATTCTGTCAGCTTGGACAGACTCTGGACACTCGAAAGACTGACGTGGCTACGGCCACCTGTCAACAACTATCAGGGTCAATTCAACGCGATAGAGCACTTGATTTTCAACGCGAAAACAGCCGTCCCCATTAACCGGCGGTTCCCTTCGCACAAGCCTGTCAAAGCAAAGCAACCGTTTCTAGCGCGAAACCAATCTAACCTGTTTCAAGTATTCACCCGTTCAATCGAGACAGTATTTCTTTTCAAACGCATTCGGTTGAGCGGGTGAATCCAATTGTATTGGTTTTGCTCTAATACCAGTTCTTCAATCGGATAAGTCCAGCGGGCTTCCCTCACCTCAACGCAATCACGACCACACCTGACATGACCACAAATGCCGCCGCCAAACGGCTTTTCCAAGGCCGTTCACCCAGTAAAACAACGCCGATCAGGGCTGCAAACAGCACCGAGGTTTCGCGCAAGGCCGAGACGACACCAAGTGGTGAAAACTCTTTGGCGTAGATCACCAGACCGTAAGCAAACGCCGCGCCGAAATCAACCCGCCCGACACCCCCAGCAACAGGGTCTTGCCCGGAATGCCGGCCAGCAAATGCCGCCGGCGATGGGCGATATAGAGGACCACCGGAACTTCCAGCACGAACAGCCAGCCGATATAGGCCAAGGCCTTTTCAGCCTGGCGGACCCCCAAACCGTCAACCACCGAATAAGCGGCGATGAACAAGCCCGTGGTCACCGCCAGCCCGACCACCACGCCCGAGGCCCCGTTGCGAAGGCTGCCCAGCGACAACATCATCACGCCGCCCGACACCACCAAAACCCCGATCCATATCTGAAGCGGCAGCACCTCACCCACAGAAACCTGCGCCCCCAGCGCCACCAGAACCGGCACGATACCGCGGGCAATCGGATAGACCTGCGACAGATCACCGATCCGGTAAGAATAATTAAGCAAAGCGTAATAGCCAAAATGGATCACTGTCGAGGCCGCCAGATAGGGCCAGCTCGCGGGTGCCGGAAGCGGCACATTCAAGACAAGGACCGCCCCCAGAATGACGTGACCGGTCGAAATCAGACCCAGCATAACCACCTTGTCCGACGAGATTTTCAGCATCGCATTCCAGGACGCGTGCAAGACGGCGGCGCTTAGAACAATGGCGAAAGTGGCGGTGCTCATATGGCGGCGCTTATGGCGGTTTGAACAATGCTCAGGGCCGCGTCCAGTTCCGGTTTTGTAATTGTCAGGGGCGGTGAAAGGGTCAGCACGCAACCTTGCGAGATTTTGAAGCTGAGGCCTGCATCAAGACAGCGGTAATAAATCTGTTCCGCCAGTGCGTTGCCCGCAGCCTTGCTGTCGCGGTCGGTGACAATCTCGATTCCGAACAGCAGCCCCCTGCCCCGCACATCGCCGATAATCGCACAAGTTTTAGTGAATGTTTTCAATTGGTTAAGCGCATATTCGCCAAGGTGGGCGGCATTTTCAACCAGCCCTTCATCCTCGATAATCTGAATGGTGGTCAGCGCCGCGCGGGCCGTGACCGGGTTCTTTTCGTGGGTGTAATGGCCGATGGCAAAGTCACCGCAGACATCCAGCGCCGGGTTCGCGATCACCGCTGCAATCGGCAAAACACCCCCGCCAAGGGCCTTGCCCAGCACCGCGATATCCGGCACAATATCGTCATGCTCAAAGGCGAAAAACCTGCCGGTCTTGCCAAGGCCGGTGGGAATTTCATCAAGGATCAGCAGCGCCCCCGCCTCATTGCAGGCCGCGCGCACCGCCTGCCAGAAACCGGGCGGCGGCACATAGGGCACAGCGCGCATGGGCTCGGCGATTACCGCCGCCACATCGCCCTCGCGGCCCAGAACGTACCGCACCATTTCGGCGCAGGCGAGGCCGCAAACCTCGGGGCCAGCGTGGTTATACGGGCAGCGATAACAGGCAAAAGGCGCCACATGTTCGGCCCCCGCCAGCAGCGGCCCGGCGATATGGCTGCGAAATGTGGCTTCACCACCGACGCTGGCCGCCCCGAACCCCGCGCCGTGAAACGCGTCCCAAAACGAGATGGTCTTGTGTCGCCCCGTGGCCGCGCGGGCGATTTTCAGCGCCACCTCGATAGCGTCAGAACCGCCCGTGGTGAACAGCACCTTGCCCAGATCACCCGGCGCGATCTCGGCCAGCTTTTCGGCCAAAGCCACGCTTGGTTCGTTGGTGAAGCGGCGCGGCGCAAAGCTGAGATCATCCAACTGCGCCTTGATCGCCGCCAACAGGCGCGGATGACCGTAACCGATATGATGCACCGAATTGCCGTGAAAATCCATGTAACACTTGCCATCCAGATCCTCGATCCAGATGCCTTTGGCCTTGGCAATTGTGGCCACACAAGGGCTGGAAAGGCTTTGATGCAAAAACACATCGGCGTCGCGCCTCAACAGCGGTGCCGCATTCGGCCCGCTGGAATTCCCCTGCCATTTCCGACGGTTAGACGACGTATTGGATTCACCTTCGGTGTGAAAGGCCGGGGTATTGGGGGGCGTGGTCACGGGGTCAGGTCGACAAATTCACAGGCCCAACGCCTCGCGCAGGGTCGCGTTCAGCCGGGTCTGCCAACCTTTGCCGCCCTCTTTCAGGCGGGCAATAATATCGGGATCCAGCATGATATTGACCCGTTGCTTGCGCTGCTCCGAAGGCATCGGCGGGCGGCCACGCTTGGCGTGTTTGAAGAAATACTCGTCAAGTTCGCGGGCATCGCCATTTTCGTCAATGTAAGACTTAATTTCGGGCATAGATCGCAACCTCCCTTTTGTTGGCTTTTCGCAGGCTAATCAACCGGCAATCCACCCCTCGTTCCGTCCAAACCGCGACATAAAGCCGGTCTCCGATCGGGCTGATTGAGACAAAGCGGGTCTCATTATACGCGCTGCGGGTGTCTTCACGCGTCAGCGCAGCATCCCAGTTGAACCCCTCGATGGCCGCGAAATCCACACCGTGTTTGGCCAGATTCCGATCCCTTTTCGCCTGATTCCATTCTACTTCCATGCCCTTATATGGGCAATCAAAGTGAACAGTCAATTAATATGTGTATATTAATTGACTGTTCTGGTCTTGAAAGGCCCCACAGTGCGGGGCCGTAACTCGGTTTGGCCTCGTTACGGCTTTTCACCGCGCGCCAGACGGGCGTTGATGTCGTCCAGCACTTCGGGCAGATCGACAAGGCTGTCGATGACATAATGCGCTCCGGCCTGCTCCAGAATGGCGCGGGTTTTGGCCATGCGGGCGGCGATATCGGCCTCGGACAAGGTTGCCTCCTCGTCCAGCGTGTTGATGTTCATGTAGTTGGAATAACGCACCAAACCAACGCCCCAGCACCCCGCATTCATCGCCTCACCAATGCCCGAAACCGTGTCATCACATTTCACCACCGAGCGCACATCCGAGATGTTCAGCAGATCGAGGTTCTTGAACACCATATGCGGGGCCGGGCGCGCGCCGTTGATGACCTCGTCACCAGCAACAGTCGCATCCGGCGTGATACCCTGAGCGATCACATCCTTCAGCAGCACATCAACCATGACGCGGGTAAAGCCGGTGGAAACCCCGATCTTGCCACCAGCCGCCTGAAAATCATCGCAAACCTTTTTGACGCCGGGCAGAAGTGCGGTATATTTCGGCAGGCAAGCCAGTTGGGCCGGAACAAATTCGGCAAACATCGCGTCTACGTCTGCCTGTGTTGGCGGCGCGCCCCTGATCGCTTCCCAACGGGCAGCGATAACCGGATCTTCGGTCAGTTTCTTGATGTGGATGTCTTTGCGCAAGCCCATGGGGCCACGCGCCTCTTCCATGGAAATCTCGACCCCTTGGGATTTGAACACCTCGACAAAAACCACCGCAGGCGCGATGACATATTTGTCGGCCAGCGTACCGGACCAGTCAAGCACCAGCGCCTTGACCTTGCCCTGATAGGTGCGGGTGAACTTGTATTCACTAAAATTGCTCATGGTTTTGGGTGTCCTTTTCCCTTGGGTTAAACGGTTGTTCAGTATTTCGGTTCAGGCCGCCAGTTTGGCGCGCTCAATCAGGGCAATTTCGGGTGGGGCCGCGTCGGGCACACCCATTTCCGCAAGGGTTTCGCGTGCAGCATTCACCACTTGGCGCATCACATCCCCATCCATCTGGCCAATGCAGCCAATGCGAAAACTGTCCACCACGGTCAGCTTGCCGGGATAGAGGATGAAGCCTTTGGCTTTCATCCGCTCGTAAAACGCGGTGAATTCAAAGGCTTCGTGGGCCGGGCAGAAAAACGTCACGATGATCGGCGACAGCCAGCGATCCTTCAGCAGGGTTTCAAAGCCAAGCCCGCGCATTCCCGATACCATCACCGCGCAATTATCGGCGTAACGCGCGCCGCGCCGCGCAACACCACCCTCGGCCTCATGCGCGCGCAGGGCCTCCAAAAACGCCACCACCACATGGGTCGGCGGGGTGAACCGCCATTGGCCGGTTTTGTTCATATGCGCCCATTGGGCATGTATATCGAGGCTGAGTGAATGGCTGCGCCCCTTGGCAGCCACAAGCGCATCCTTGCGCGCGATAACAAAGCCGAAACCGGGCACACCTTCGATGCATTTATTCGCCGAAGACACCATCGCCTCGTACCGGATTTCACCCACGGTAAGGGGAATGGCACCAAAGGCCGACATGGAATCGATCAGCAATTCGCGACCGGCGGCGTAGACCGCCTCGGAAATCTCGGCCACGGGGTTAAGGATGCCCGACGACGTCTCGCAATGCACCACGACCACATGGCTGATGGCGGGGTCAGCCGCCAGAGCGGCGGCAACTTCATCGCCGCGCGGCGGCATGTAATCACCCTTGTCGATCACCACGTAATCGCGGCCCAGATAGTCAAGCGTTTGCACGATCCGCGCGCCATAAGCGCCGTTTGACAGCACCAGAACCTTACCCTCACGCGGCACAAACGACGCCAGCATAGCCTCGACCGAAAACGTGCCGCTGCCCTGCATCGGCACGCAATCAAACAGGTTGTCGTGATCCTCGATCATATCCAGCAGGCGGCTGCGGATTTCGGCGGTCACGGCACGAAACTCAGCATCCCAAGACCCCCAGTCGCGCAGCATGGCGGCTTTGACTTCATAAGACGTGGTTAACGGGCCGGGGGTCAGCAGGTAGGGTTCACCAAGATGCGGGGCTTTGATTTGCATGGCGTTATCCAGTTCCAAGCAGTTTTGATGGGGTCTTGCTAGGGCTTGGCAAAGCATATGTAAAATCGTTATAATCAATCTAATCATAAGTTTTCTCGATGGTTAACACCCATGCGTCACAGCCAGTTGAAAGCCTTCCACTATGTCGCCCTGACAGGCGGCTTTTCGCGTGCCGCCGAGGCCATGAACCTGACCCAGCCCGCCGTGTCGGATCAGGTCCGCAAGCTCGAGGCCGAATATGACACCCGCCTGTTCAACCGCGCCAAAAAGCGGGTGCGCCTGACCAAAGCCGGGCAAGAGCTGCTGGAGATCACCCGCCCGATGTTCGAGATCGAGGCGCAGGCGCTGGAGCTGCTGAGCGCCGGGCGGGCCGCGACCAGCGGGCACTTGCGCATCATCGCTGACAGCGCCTATCACATCACCGGCATTCTGACCCGGTTTCAGGCCAGCCACCCCAAGGTTAAAATCAGCCTCAGCACCGGCAATTCCGAAGACGTGCTGGCCGCGCTCTACGCTTACGACGCCGATATCGGGGTGCTGGGCAATATGGCGCAGAACCCGGATTTCACCCAAATCACCCTTGGCACCTCACCGATTGTGGCCTTTGCCGCCAAGGGTATCGCCACCAGCCTGCGCCCGCGTGCCAGCCTTGCCGATATCGCGCGCTATAACCTTGTGCTGCGTGAAAAAGGCTCAAAAACCCGCCAAAAACTGCAAGAGGCGGCAGCCAAACAAGGCGTGCGCCTGAACCCGGTGATCGAGGCCGAGGGGCGTGAAGCGGTGCATGAAATCGTCGCGTCCGGCACCGGCATCGGCTTTGTATCGGAGGCCGAATACGGCCAAGACGCCCGCCTGCACCGGTTTCGCATTGATGGCGCGCCAATCGAGATGCGCGAAAGTATCGCCTGCCTCAGCCGTCGGCGCGACGTCAGGCTTATTCGGGCGTTTATGGGGTTTGCCTGAGGGGGACATCTGGCGGGAAAGCGAAAATTTTTCCCGAAAAATTTTCAGCCGGAATAATTTTCGGTAAAATTATTCGTGCGCTCAGCGTGCAAACCGCAATAATATCGCCCCCAGCAGAGTGACGGCGGTTGAAAACACCTTGGCGAGGTTCAGTTTCTCGCCCAGAAAAAACACTCCGATCAACAGGGCAAAAATGATGCTGACCTCGCGCAGGGCCGTCACCAGCGCAATCGGCGCCTGGGTGAAGGACCATGTGACCAGCGCATAGGCGGCAAACGAAGCCCCGCCGCCAAAGGCAAAAACCCGCTTGGCACGAAGCGGAATTTGCGCCAGCAGGCCGGGGGACTTGATCGCGGTGAAGACCGCAAAAACCAAGCCATTGCCAATCGCCAGCCAGCCGTAAAAACCCAGCGCCGTCCCCGCCAGCCGCGCCCCAGTGCCATCGACCAGCGAATAGGCGGCGATGAAACAGCCGGTGACAAAGGCCAGCAGGGCGGCCTGCATGTTGCGCCCGCCGCTCTGTTGGCGGGTCAGGCTGAGGCTGATGATACCGACACCAATGGTCAGAACCGCAAGCATTTCAATCGCCTCAAGCTCAACCCCCAGAAACAAAATGGAAATCCCCGCCACCAGCAACGGTGCGGTGCCGCGCGCAATCGGATAGACCTGCGTGAGATCGCCGAAGCGATAGGAATTGAGCAGGAACAACTGATAGCCCACATGCAGCCCGATCCCGACCGCCAGATAGGGCCAGCTTGCCGGATCAGGGCTTGGCACAAATGGCAGGATCAAAACCGCCAGCGGCATATGCCCCAGAACCACCGCCGCCATGGCCAGATGCTTGTCGGCCCCGCCCTTGACCAGCCCGTTCCACGCGGCGTGAAGCAGGGCGGCGGTCAGAACGGCGATGAAAACCACGGTGGGCAAAGGCGAACCCCTGATTATTGGCGACCCCGGGAGGACTCGAACCTCCAACCCCCTGCTTAGAAGGCAGGTGCTCTATCCAGTTGAGCTACGGGGTCTGCCGGTTGCGTGGGCCGGTATCAGCCTGCGCAGGTCTCTATGTCCCATTCGCGGCGTTGGTGCAACGGTTCAATGGGTCCACGCACGGCGGCGGTTGGTGGCGAAGTTTTCGCCGTAGCCGCCCAGGCGGATCACCGGTTTGCGTTTGTGGGGCTGGGCCACGGCCACGTCGATCCCATGCTCGCGGGCATATTTTTCCGCCGCTTTCTGGCTTTCAAACTGCATGCGCACCTGCGAATTCATGTCGTCCGAGCCGGTCCAGCCCATCAAAGGTTCCACCGCGCGCGCGGCAGTGGGGGCAAATTCCAGCACCCAGGTATGGGTTTTCGCCTGACCTGATTGCATGGCATTTCTGGCGGGTTGATAGATGCGGGCGCGCATGTCGGTCACTCCTGATGGCGGGCGACGTTCGGCCCGTTACCCAGGCTTTATCGGAAAAATGGCCAGCTTTCGCAAGAGGCTTTTGGAGGGATGCAAAAGCAGAAGGCACCAACCGGAAACAAGGGAGCGAGGGGTGGGGTGGGTGGTGTTGTTTCCGGCTGGCGACCAATCTGCTGCTTGCAAAGCCACCATAGACACAGAGGTTCAGGTGCGGCAAGAGAAAACTTGCCTATAGGTTGTACAATATTGCTGATAATTCTACCTAAAGAATTAACGATTTGTTTACCATTAGGCGCCACACAGCCCCGAGCGGCCCGGTTATCAGGGCCGCATGCGTTTTTCGAGCCTAGAAATTCAGCGAAATATCGCGGTGGCTGGAGCTACAGGCCGCCAGAAACAGCGCCTGTTCGCGGGTGAGTTTCGGCTGCATCCGCGCCCCGATCGTGCCGCGAATGGCCTCCAGATATTGCGCCAGACCCGCCTGAATGGTCTCGGCCCCCTTGGCGCGCCAGGCAACTTGCGCGTCATAAGCGGCGATTGCCTTGTCATATTCCTTGAACGCCTTATCGAGCTTCGGCTTTTTCGCCTTCAACTCGCGCCGGGCTTTGGACAGCGCCTTCGCGACATCGCCAGCACCATCAACCGCGCGGAACTTGCGGGACAATGCGTTTACCAATTCATGGGTATCAGCCGGGGCATCAACTTCGATCGTCTTGCGCAGGGCCATCAGCTCTTCCTCAAGCGCTGCATAATCGGCGTTTGCCTCAAGAATGGTCAAAACTTCCGCTGCATTTTCAAAAGACCTGTCAGCCGAGCGACGATAAGTCTGTCGGGCCTTGCTTTCGGCTTTGGTCAGCGTGCTGAAAACCGCGTAAACACCGTTCCAGTCTGTCGGAATTTCGCCAATCAAACGCTCAGCCTCTGCCTTCAGCACCTCGCGCTTGGCCACGGCGATCACTTTGGCGTCGGCATCTATCTCGGTGCGCATACGCCCGATCCGCTTGTCCAGATCAGCAATTTCAGCCTCGGCCTCGCGGATTTTCTTTTGCAGACGCCGCACGACGATCAGTTTCGGGCGATAGACATCGGCCTTGCCGGCCACCGCATCGGCTGCGGCGAAAGCCTCGGAAAGCGAAGCAATGGCGGTATTACCCGAGGCAAATCCATCCTCAAGTTTCTGGGCCATCTTCTTGGGCAAAAAGCTGACATCCATCGCCTGCGCGGTGGAAATCGCGGCGGCAATCGTGGCGTCATCCGCCAGTTTGTCAAAGACATATTGCTCAAGACAAATCTGCAATTTCGGATTGCGCGGTGGCGGCGAGGTTTCCGACAGAAAGCTGACCCGGCTGGGCAGGTAATTGACCAAAGGCGGGAACACTCCGACCACGAACAGCGCGATCAGTTGCAAGCCGATAAAGGCGACAACGCCCTTATACATGTTGATGGTTTTGACCACCGCAGGCGCAACCCCGCGCAGATAAAACAACGCAAAACCAAAGGGCGGCGTCAGGAACGAGGTCTGGATATTCAGCCCGATCATCACCCCCAGCCAAACGGCGGTGATATTGGCGGACGGATCGGCCAGCAGGATCGGGGCCACAATCGGCACCACAACCACGGCGATTTCGATGAAATCAAGGAAGAAACCCAGAAAGAAGATCACCGCCATGACGATAATGAATTGCGACCAGAACCCGCCGGGCAGCGAATTCAGGAAATTACGCACCAGATCTTCACCACCAAAGGCGCGGAAAGCAGCCGTCAGCATGGCCGCCCCCAAGAGAATGATAAACACCAGCGATGTGGTCTTGGCGGTTTCCAGCATGACGCCTTGCAGGGTTCTCTCGACCTTCAAAACGCGAATACCGCTCCAGACCAGCGAAGTCAGCAGCATCAATGTGGCTGCAATGCCGATCGCGATGCCAATGCTGTCACGCGCACTGGCTGCGGCCTTGATATTCATCGGGTAGTTTTGCAGCGCGTATGCAATAATGCCCAGCGAAGTCAGCGCGAGAATCGCCGGAATATAGGTGGTTTTTCGCCCCTCGGTCAGGCGATACCCCGCCATAATCAACGCACCCGCAGCCCCGATCGCACCAGCCTGATTGACCGTGGCCACGCCCGTGATGATCGAGCCAAGCACCAGAAAAATCAGCGAAAGGGGTGGCACCAATGTCAGGAAAACCTGTTTCCAGAAGGTCACGTCATACTTGCCCTCGTAAGGCACGGAAGGGGCCGATTTGGGTTTGAGGATCGCAAACACCAGAATATAGAGCATATAAAGCAGCACCAGCAGGATGCCGGGCACCAGCGCACCCAGGAACATCTCGCCCGCCGATGTGGACGCGACATCAAATATCGACGGCATCGAAAGCTCGCCCGTGGCCTCTTTATACAGCAGTTTTCGCGCCGACCCCGCCTGATCGGTGGCCGAGGCCAACTGATCCGCCAGAATAATCAGCACGATAGAGGGCGGAATAATCTGCCCCAGCGTGCCAGACGCGGCAATTGTGCCGGTGGCCAGCGGTTGCGAATAATTATTTCGCAGCATGGCGGGCAACGAGATCAGGCCCATGGCCACCACTGTCGCGCCAACAATGCCGGTGGTCGCCGCCAGAAGCGCACCCACAAAGACCACGGAAATGCCAAGGCCGCCCGGAACCGGGCCGAACAACTGCGCCATCGTCACCAGCAAATCCTCGGCGATTTTGGAGCGTTGCAGCATGATGCCCATGAAAATGAACAGCG